>JBAVVQ010000329.1:0-7619 GCA_049697375.1 Rhodomicrobium sp. | reverse complement strand
TCCTGCAGGGGAAGGTAGCCATCAGTTGGCGCGCCCATTGCCGGCGGCTTTGACATTCCCTCAGACTGCTGGTCAAGCCAGTTGAGCAAGGCCGGCCACCAGGATCCTTCCTCAACCTTAGCGTTCGCGTACCAGATTTCCGGGTCGGAGTAGCGCTCGCCCCGAGCTCGTTCCGAAATCCGGTAGTGCCGGCCCTTATGGCAGGGCTCACTGACAATTCCCGCAATATGGCCGCCGCTGGTCAGGACGAAGGTGATGCCGGTTTCCTCTACGAGATTGATTTTATAGACAGACTGCCAGGGCGCGACATGGTCCCGTTCGGTGGCGACCACGAACATCGGGACGCGGATATCACTCAATGCTATCGGCACGCCCAGAACGCGATAGCGCCCCTCGAAAAGATCGTTGTGCAAATAGAGGCGCCGAAGATACTCGCGGTGCATGCGATACGGCATGTGTGTGGCGTCGGAATTCCAGGCAAGAAGATCAATCATAGGGGAGCGGCGCCCCATCAGATACTCCTGCGCAATCCGCGACCAGATGAGATCGCTCGACCGGAGGAGCTGGAAGGCTCCGGCCATTTGGCGCGAGTCGAGGTAGCCTTGCTCCCACATGATGTCTTCGAGGTAGTTGAGCTGGCTGTCGTCGATGAACAAGGTCAGCTCGCCCGCCTCGGTAAAGTCTGTCTGCGCGGCCAGCAGCGTCAGAGAATTGAAAGGCGAGTCCTTCTGCAGGCCGAAATAGGCGGCGGCCATGGACAGAAGCGTCCCGCCAAGGCAGTAGCCGATGGCGTTGACCTTGGCGTCCGGGACGATGGCGCTGATTGCTTTCAAAGCCTCGAACACGCCCAGCCTGAGATAATCGTTTAGTCCCAGGTCCCGGTCATGGGCCGTCGGATTGTGCCAGGAGATCATGAAGACCGTGTGGCCACGATCGACCAAATATTTGACGAAAGAATTGCCGGGCGAGAGGTCCAGAATGTAGTACTTCATGATCCAGGCCGACACGATCAGCACGGGCTCGTCATGGACCTCCTGGGTGGTTGGCGCGTACTGAATGAGCTCAATCAGCCTGTTGCGGTAGACCACCTTCCCCTTCGTGATTGCGACGTTTTCGCCGGGGACAAAGTTCGCCGCGCCCTCCGGCGGCTCCCCGCTCATGCCGTGCTGCCAGTCCTTCAAGAAGTTTGACGCTCCGCGCAGGAGATTTTGCCCGCCTTCGCGAATGGTCGCGTTGAGCACCTCAGGGTTGGTCGCTATGAAATTCGCCGGTGAAACGGCGTCGAGAAGCTGCCTCGCCATAAAGGCGACGACCTGCTCATGGTGAGGGGATACCCCGCCGATCCCGGTTGTCGCGCTCTGCCACCACCGCTCGTTGAGCAGGAACGCCTGGTAGAAGAGCTTGAAAGGTAATTTTTGCCATTCTTCGTTCCGGAACCGGTAGTCCTGGATGAGCGGCTCCACGCAAGGGGGACAGTCCGGATTGGAGGCCACGCGCGAAAGATGGCTCAGAAACTCGGCATTTTCCTGTATAGCCTTTTCCGTGAGCTCCTGCCATTTCCCCGGCGATGCCGACAGGTGGATCGCCCAGTCGGCGGCGGCGAGCCAAAGCGCGTAAGGGGAAAGGCCGAGCGTGAATCGCGCCATGGTCGCGTGGAGCACACGGTCGATCGTGCGCGATGCCTCGCCCTTCTCATCGCCTTTTAGCGTTGGACGCCGCTTCTTCGTTTCGGGCGCGATCGGGGCTTCCTGATCGAACCCCTTGAGCCGGCTCAACGGAAACATGGCTCGCAGCATTCCGGCGGTGACGTCGTTGAGCCACGTCAGCGGCGCAGCTTCGGGTTCCGTCTTTTTATCCGCCCCTACCTTACCCGGTGGCGGTAGGGGAATCCGGATAACAGATGCGGCCGGGGCCGGGGCCTCCTGCGAACTCGTCATAGCTTTCATAAGAGCCAACTTTCTGCTTTTTGCGGCTAGAAACTCTTGCAGGCGCGACAGCGGCCGACCTCCAGCGCCAAGGGAAGGCACGCCCACGTTGACGCCCTGCAACAGCCAAAGATTGCACGATCCTGCATGGCCTGCGGGATGCCGCATAGGTCGTCGACCATGGCCCTCCTCCTAATGTTAAGACAAAGACAACAACCCGATAACAATTAGGTTTCGTGCTCGCGCAATTATTATGCGTGATTGCTCAAATAATGGCCAGGTAAGCCCACAGGCGGAGTGCACGCCGCGAACGCGCCATTCTCAAAAAACGTCGGGGACAAAGCCGCCAGAGGCCCTGCAAAAATTGCCGACCTAGGGCGGAGCAGAAAGGTTGTGTCTTTCTAAGAAAGCGCTTAAGGTAGGCTTTAGCTAATCAATAAGCGCCGGTTTTTTAAGCGGTCCCTTAAGTAGCCCGCGCTGCCTTCGCCTAAGGAAGCGCCGCGCCGCGCCGCCCGTTGCTGCTTCCGCATATGCTCTCGCATGACTTCGCGGTGGCGCTCTGGGAGGCAATAAAAATGGTAAACGCTACCGCTAATAATGATATCAATGCCGTTACGGTGTACGGGGTGCCAGCGGAAACCGGACGATGGATTTTCGTGCTCGCTGGCATGGTCATGAACCTGTGTCTAGGTACTGTCTACGCCTGGAGCGTATTCAGAAAGCCGCTGCAAGACTTATTTTCTACCCCTGAAGTAAAAATCACGGCGACCCAGACACTGTTGCCGTTTATGCTATTCCTAGCAACCTTTACGGTGCTGATGCCTATCAGCGGACGGCTACTGCAACGCGGCATACATCCAAGGGTACTCAGCATTATCGGTAGCGTGTTAGTGGCCGCGGGCTGGATACTGTCAAGATATGCGACGGATATAAATTTCCTCTACTTGACTTATGGTGTGATCGCGGGCGCGGGAGTGGGCATCGTTTACGGCATCCCGATCGCCGTAGTGACGCGATGGTTCCCGGATATGAAGGGCATCGCTGTCGGCATTACGGTCCTCGGTTTTGGAGCATCGGCGCTCGTCACCGCTTATGTGGCGAGCAATTTGATTGCAACTCAGGGCATTCTTCAGGCCTTCTTTTCCCTGGGGCTGTTCTTCCTGGTATGGCTGGTCCTGCTGTCGCTGCTTCTGAAGTTTCCGCCCGCCGGCTGGAAGCCAGCGGGATGGCAGGCCGCTGGCGCGGGCGGCACGGTCGATTATACTCCTGGCGAGATGATGGGAACGTTGTCCGCATGGGGCTTATGGCTGTGCTTCATTATCGGTTCTCTGAGCGGATTGATGGCCATCGGCATCTCTAGCGGCGTCGGGCAGGAAATTATCAAAACGGATGCCAAGACCGCGGCGGGCCTGGTTGCGTTCTTCGCCATGTTTAATGGCGGTGGCCGGCCTATCTTTGGCTTTTTGACCGACGCCTTTGGCCCGGGCAAGGCGGCGGCCCTGTCTTGCTTCCTGGTGTTGTTGGCTTCGGTGTTGATGGTCCTCTTTGCCGGCGAAGGCACACTGGTCCTCTTCATGTTTTGTTTTGCCTGCCTTTGGGCGGCGTTAGGGTCCTGGCTGGCCATCGCTCCCACTGCCACCGCGACCTTTTTTGGCATCAAGAACTCCGCCGCAAATTATGGCGTGATCTTTTCAGCCTATGGCATCGGCGCGATAGCGGCCGGGTTCATCGCAGGTCAAGCAAAGGACGTGTTCGGCAGCTATATCTATGCCTTCTATGTCACTGGCGGGCTGGCATTGCTCGGCATCATCGTCGCCTTGACTCTGGTGAAATCGCCTAAAAAGGAAATGAAATTAGCTTAAGGATGGCAGCCAAGTTTACGGCTGCATCTCGCCTGCCCATGCGTCGAAGTCCGTTCGCCGCGGACTCCTTAGCTCCAGCGGCGACGGATTTCTACAGACTGCCTTCGTCAAGGCCTCCCTTGAGGTCTTTGGACTGATGCTTCACACGAAGGCAGGAATGTCATGCCAGCACGACCCTTAAGCCCGATGCGCCATCTCGGGCGCTGACTGGCGGCGACGACAATTGTGTGAAGCGCAATAACGACACCGCAGGCAGAAGTTACTCGCGAGGGAAGCTGCGAAATTTCCAACGCGCTCCGAAGCGCGGTTCTCATTCATCAGGCGACCGCCGAAAAAAAAGTTCGGGTAAAGATTGTCGCAGCCCCCGATCATCTCAATTTTAAGGACATCGAAGCGCGACACGGGTTTCGATCCAAGGGAGTTCCAAATGAAAAATACAATTCTTGGCCTGGCGCTCGGAGCGGCGCTGCTTTTCGGACTTCAACACAGCGCGCAGGCCGCCCCGGTGACGGCGCCCGCGAGCCCCGCTGAGCTTTCAGCCGCCCAGAGCACTGTCGCCACGCCCGTCTACGTTTACCGCCGTGGAGGATATGTGAGAGGCCCTGGGGGACACGGCTGTGCTGGCGGCCGGCGCTGCGTAGGCGGTTACCATCACGGCGTTTGCCGCAGCTGGGCGGCCTGCCGCTAATCCTGGCGCCAACAGGGCAGCCGTCGCTTGCAGGTTCTGCGCCAGAAAACAAGCGATGACTGCCCTGGATGCAATATCGCTTCCCATCGCGGGCGCATCTCTTAAAAAAAGCGAGTGGAAAGACGAGCCGCCTCAAAAAGGAAAGCCTACCCGTCACCCAAAAACTCGGCTAGATGCTCTCGTCGATTCCATGGCCGGACCGAGAGCAATGATCTGCACGCTGAAGCACCATGTCCTTAGCGCCGCGTTTGCGGCAATGTCCCCGCTAGCTCCGGCTATCGCACAAGAATTTCCGATCGACACCGCGGGCATCTCGAAGGCGGTAATATCCGAAACCAACGCCCACCGGACGTCCAAGAATTTACCGGCTCTCCAGGAGAACGCATCCTTGCAAGCCGCAGCCACGGCTTACGCCAAGTTCCTCGCCGAGAAGGAAGCCGCAGGCCATACCGCCGACGGCCAGACCCCCGCAAAGCGCGTTAAAGCGCAGGGCTACCATTATTGTTTCGTCGCGGAAAATATGTGGGGCGGCTGGCACAGGCCCGATCCCATGGGCGACGATGAGGCAGCCAGGAAGGCGATGGAGGATTGGAAACGCTCGCCCGGACATAACGCCAATCTTCTCTCGAAGCAGAGCGCCGATGTTGGAATCGGGGCGGCCGCTTGGAGGCAAAGCAGCGACCGGGTCGTGTTCCGCATCGTGCAGGTTTTCGGGAAAGACTGCTCCGGAAAAAGCAGGCCGGCCGGCTCCTTCGGGGATCTCATGGACGCCGTCAGCAAGCGGCTCAGATGAGGCCCCGGCCTTGAGCATGGCGTTTCACGCCGCCGCCTCGTTCAGGAGCGCCCACAGCGCCTCGACCTCGGCGCGTTCCGGTGTTTCCGCGCCAATGCTTACCCGAAGGACTTGGTTTCCCTTCAGCATGGAAGGCGTGAGGTAGGCCCTGCCGCCCTCGTAGATCTGCCTTGCGATCTCCAGATTGTGAGCGTTGAGCGCGTCCGCGTCCCTTGCGGGCGCGGCGGGGACGTGGCGGATGCATACGGTCTGGAACGGGATCGGGGCGAGCCGTTCCCAGCCAGCGGCGGCGTCCACCTTCTCCTTGAGCCACTGTGCATTGGCAAGGTCCCAGCGGAGGCGAGCCTGGAGGCCCTCCACGCCCACATCCATGAGATAGAACCAGAGCTCGAGCGAGCGGAAGCGTCTGCCGAGCTGGATGTGCCAATCCCGGTAGTTCTTCACCTGCCCATCCTGCTTGGTGTGCAGATAGCTCGGATTGGTGCTCATGACGCGGACAAGGTGCTCCGGATCGCGCACATAATAGGCGCTGAAATCGAAGCCCACGCCCATCCATTTGTGCGGATTGAAAACGAGAGAGTCCGCGCGCTCGACGCCTGCGAAGCGCACGCCGCACTCCGGCAGGACCAAGGCGGTCCCCGCCATGGCGGTGTCCACGTGAAGCCATACCCCATTTCGCTCGGCCACGTCCGCCATTTTCGGGAGGGGATCGACCGCTGTCGTGCCCGTGGAGCCGATGCAGGCCACAAGCGCGCAAGGGCGTAATCCGGCTTTCACGTCCTTGGCGATGGCCGCCTCCAGAAGGTCCAGGCGAAGCGCGTGGTCCTCATCCGTGGGCAGGAGCCGCAAGTGCTCTCTGCCAAAGCCCGCGAGGAGGGCCGCTTTCTCGATGCTGCTGTGGCTTTGGTCGGAAGCGTAGACCACAAGCGGGGGCTCGCCCGACTGCAGGCCCTTGCCGTTCTGGCTGTATCCGGAAGCCCGCTCCCGGGCGCAGAGAAGCGCCGTGAGGGTGGCGGTGCTGGCAGTGTCGTGAACAACGCCCGTCCACGCCTCGCTCAGGCCCGTCATCTGACGGAGCCAGTCCATGACCACCTCCTCCACCTCGGCCGCCGCGGGGCTTGTCTGCCAGCTCATGCCCTGCATGCCAAGGCCCGAGGCTACGATGTCGGCCAGAATGGAGGCGTAGCTCGTATTGCTCGGGAAATAGGCGAAGAAGCTGGGGTGGTTCCAGTGGGTGATGCCGGGCAAAACATCCCGGTCGAGCGCGGCCAGCGCCTCATCCAGCCGGCCGCCCTCTCGAGGCGGATGCGCCGGAAACGCCGCCCGGATCTCTCCAGGCTGCACCTGGCTCATAACAGGCAGACGGGCCAGCCCCTCGCGATAGTCCGCGACCCAATCGATGAACTGGTAGCCGAACCGGCGAAAGTCCTTGGCGTCCATGGGATTCTCCAGACTGCAGCCTGAGGCGGGAAGCAAATTTCAAATTCGGGGCGGAGTTAGCTTTGAAATTGGCGGAAAAACCAGTGCGGCTGATGCGTCCAAAAGCAGCGCGGGCGTTTGCCGAACGCTTACCCAATTCACATCTCAATCCAACCGCCGGAGCGTTCCCACATCATCGATTGGAGCATTTCGAGGCGCGTCATGTGTGGTGTATAGGGGGTTAAGATTGGTTTTGTTTTGTAAAATGACCATAACTAAGTATAAAAGTAACTTTTCCTCCACGGAAGGCCATGAGCAGGAGCGTGATTCGTGGCGGATCGTATCGGTCAACGAACGCAAGTTGCTGCGCCGTTGTTTTATACTCAAGCGATAATCACCGCCTTCAACGTGATAGCGAGGGGAAACGAGGTGCAGGCATGATCCCGAAAAAGGTCTTTCTCACCCACGGAGTTGGGCGCCACCGCGAGAGGCTGCAATCGTTCGAGCTTGCGCTTCGCGAGGCCGGGATCGCCATGCTGAATCTCGTGAGCGTCTCAAGCATCGTTCCGCCCGGCTGCAAAGTGGTGGCAAAGGAAAAAGGCCTCCCCGAACTCTCGCCGGGGCAAATCACATTCGCAGTCCTCGCCCGTATCGACAGCTGCGAACCGCACCGCCTGATGGCCGCTTCCATCGGCCTCGCATTGCCGGGCGATAAAAATACTTATGGGTATATTTCCGAGCATCATGCCTACGGGCAAACCGACCAGGTCGCAGGCGACTACGCCGAGGATCTGGCGGCGACGATGCTGGCGACCACGATGGGGCTGGAGTTCGATCCCGACGCGGCGTGGGACCAGAAGCGACAGCTCTTCACGATGAGCGAGCTTATTGTGAGAACGACGAATGTGACCCAATCGGCGGCAGGAGATAAG
>JBAVVQ010000328.1:0-6446 GCA_049697375.1 Rhodomicrobium sp. | reverse complement strand
ATTGAAGCTTCGATTGCCAGACGCTCTTCAGTCACGTCGCGGAACGTGCCGGTCATGAAGAGTGGCCGGCGTCCGGAGGGCGCGGCGGGATCTGCCTCGAAAACGGCGCGACCCGTCGAGGAGATGCTGAGCACCTTGCCGTCAGGGCGCATGATCCTGTACTCCCGAGCGTATTCGTCCAGAGGATCAGCGGGGTCGAGCGCGCGCGCGATCGCCGCTTCGGTTTCAACTCTGTCCTCGGGCAGAATGGCGCCAGCCCAGACATCGTGAGTCACGATGACATCGTCGCCAATCCCGAAGAGCGCCCGGCAGCGTGCGTCCCAGTCCCTGGCTTCGCTTCCGGCCTCCAATTTCCAAACGCCTTGCCGGGAGGCGTCCAAAGCGAGGCGCAGGACTTCCGCGCTTTCTCGCGCTATGCATCGCTCCTTTCGCTTGCGCCGGGTGATATCCCGTGCAAATTTTGACGCGCCAATGATTTTCCCTTCGCCATCCCGGACAGGCGAAATGGTGATAGAGACTTCTATTGCGCCGCCGTCTTTATGGAGACGGACGGTGTCAAACTGCTCGATACGCTCGCCGACGTGAATGCGCGCGAGGATATGGTCTTCTTCGTCCTGGCGGTCAGGAGGGATAATGCGCCGGATAGACCGCCCAATCATTTCCTCGGAACAGTAGCCAAAAAGATGGGCGGCAGCCTGATTCCAGCTCGTGACGATTCCATCGGGGGTCTTGCTGATAATCGCGTCGAAGGACGCGTTGACGATCGCAGCCAGCAGGGCGGCTTGCTCGCCATTCTCCAGCTCCGTTGTTTGACCGGAATTGTCCAACTCTGCGCCGGACAAGTCGCCCATCCGGCCTTGGTACTCAGCCATGGCGCCCAATATGCAATTTTCTGCAACGGTAGCGGATAATTGGTGTTGGAACAATCTGCGCCACATAAGATCGTGGAACCGTGTTAGGCGCGCAAGTTTACTTCGAATTCAGGAGCGCAAAGCCGGATCGTCCAGATGGCTTGCGCCAAAGCTTTCTGCATCGGTCATCCGCCCCCCTCGCGGCGCGTCGTTAACTCGCGATGGTTAATTTCGGCGCGCAACGATTTATTTCCTGTCTGAACTATGCCTAAAAATGGGAGAAAACGCAAGCAGCCTGCATCCGACCGGACGCGGATGGCTTGCTCTAATCAATTGAAAAACATGACTTTTATACCATTTTCCCGGTTCCGGTTCAATGGGGTTAACGGAATGTATTTTTTCCCGGAACGGGACGCGCATTGTGCGCTCACCCATCTTCATATTTGCCGCTGACTTGCATCTGGCGGGCAACGAACCGAGCTAGAGGCGGCCCGGTCACGACAATGATCAGGAAGCGGATGGTTTGCAGGGCCATCACAAAAGGCACATCGACATGGGTGGACGCGGCGATGATGGCAATAGAGTCCATCCCGCCGGGGCTTGTCGCGAGATAGGCGGTCAGGGCGTCGATCCCGAGCGTCCGGGTCAACACATAGGCCAGGGCGCCGCAAAATGCGATCAGAAGCGTGATGGAAAAGAGGATTTTGGGGAGCGCCCGCACCGCATGTGCAAGGATCGCGGGCGTAAAGTGCAAGCCGACGCTCCAGCCGAGAAGCGCATAGGTCGCCGCCAAAAGCCACTTCGGCAACTCGATCTCGATCGCGCCTGACAGGTTGAAGATGGAGCCGAACAGAAGGGTTAGCAGCATTGGTCCAGAGGGAATGCGGAAAAGGCGCCCAGCAAGCGCGCACCCGCCGACGAGAAGAAGCGTCTCCGCAAAGCCTTTCCAGTGAATCGCAGGAAACCCTTGCGTCGCTGGATGCGCTGCCCCCGTGGTGTGTGTCCAGACCGCCGCGATAACAGAAGCAAGGCCCGCGACACAGGCGACGCGAAAATATTGCATGAAGGCGACGAGCCGCGCGTCTGCGCCAAATTCCGCAGCCATGATCACCATGACGGCCGCGGCGCCCGGCGACAAGCCCCAGACGCCCGTCGTGCCCGGCATCACGCGCCAGCGGCTTATGACCCAACCTAGAAAGCTGCTGGCGGCGATGATCGCGAAAACGACGCCAAGAATGATCGGCCAATCCTGAATGAAGGAGTGGAGAATGGAAGGAGTGATCGCGCTAGCGATGAACGCCCCCATAATGGCTTGCGCGGCGATGTACGGCGCGCGCGGAACCCTGATCGACACGCCGTTGACCCCCATGATGACGCCCGCCGCCATCGGGCCTAGAAAAAACGCCGCCGGCAGCCCCGCCAGATGCAGGAGCGCCGCGCAAGCGCCAGACAAGGCGGCCAGAAACGCCCATTGGGCGGCTTCGGGCATGTTGGCGAACTTGCTCGCGGATGAGTTCAAGACGGCGGTCCCTGCCGCCCTGTTTCGCGGCCTTCTCTCAAAAACGTGATTCTGGCTCAAATCCCGACGGCCGTCAGCCGCAAGCGGGCGAGCTTCGACGGCAATCTTATGACCTTGCTTTTCCGCCATAGAGACGAGAGTATCGGCTCCCCTTTGCGACAGGAAGCGCTGTCATGGACCTTCCCGTAAACAGCTTCAAACGAGCAATCAAGGCCGGACATCAGCAGATCGGCCTCTGGTCGAGCCTATCGAGCCACGTCACGGTTGAGGTGTTGGCAGGCGCGGGCTTCGATTGGCTGCTGCTCGACACGGAGCACGCGCCAAATGAACTGCCGATGGTCTACAGCCAGCTCCAGGCCGCGGCCTCGGGCGGGACGGCGCATCCCGTCGTCCGCCTGCCGTGGAATGACGCGGTGATGATCAAGCGCTTCCTGGACGCGGGCGCGCAAACGCTGCTCCTGCCTATGGTTGAGACGGCGGAGGAGGCGAGGCGGGCCGTGGCGGCGACGCGCTATCCACCGCAGGGCATACGGGGTTATTCAGGCGGTGCGCGCGCCTCCCGCTTCGGCCGCGTGAAGGACTATTACGCCCGCGCGCATGAAGAGTTGTGCGTACTGGTGCAGGTCGAAACCAGGCTTGGCCTTCAAAATTTGGAAGCCATCGCCTCCGTGCAGGGCATCGACGGTGTCTTTATCGGCCCTGGCGACCTTTCGGCGGCTCTCGGCCATCTCGATCAGCAGAAGCACCCGGACATGGTGGCGACGATCGAGAAGGCGATCGGTGTCATCCGGGGGCTTGGGAACGCGCCCGGCATCCTGACAAGCGACGAAGCGCTCGCGCGGCGCTACATTGACGCGGGGTGCCTCTTTACCGCCGTGGGAACCGATCTCTCCCTTCTCGCCCGTGGCGCCGATGCGCTCGCCGCGAGGTTCAAGCAGGCTTAGAGTACGTCCGGAAAGTGGGCGAACAAGTTCCGCAATGAAGCTGACAATTCGAGTTACGCTCTTGCCGGCTTCAGAGAGCGCAAACTCGATGAATTCAATATTGATAACCATCAACTGATAAAACTGAAATCGAGTTATGCTTTCGTATCCGTACAATCTGGTTCGGAGGAGCACGCTATGACAGCACAACCATCATCGCCGTTCGATTTCTCTCCGATGTTGAAAACGTATATGGAGTCCGTCGAGCTTTGGAAGAAAAACTACGAGAACGTGATGAAGAGCGCAAAGGACGCGCAAGGCGCGTCAGCGGCGAACGAGGCCGCGCATGTCAGGCATTCGCCCGCAGGCGCATCCGCATCTGATGCGGCTTTGGTGAACTGGCGGAAATCGGGCGGAGACGTCTTCAAGCGCTTCGTCGAAAACCAGATCGAGCTCTGCCAATTCTTCAGCAGCCGCTGGGAGCAATATCTCAAGCTGCCCGAACAGCTCTCTCAGTGCCGCTCCCTGACAGAGCTCAAGAATCTGCAGAGCTCGTTTCTAAACCAGTTCGCGAATGACTATATGCACGAGACGGAGAAGCTCGCGCACCCAGTCGCCGAACTGATGACAAATTTGAGCAACTCGAAGAACGCTTAAGAACCGTATCATGATGTGACGAGCAATGCAGCATGCGCGACACAGCATTGCCGCGCCTTCCATTGTGCTTGAATTCCAAAGCTAAGCCGCACAATTTAGCGATGAACGGCTTATGGAGAGGGCAATGAATGGAAGCGCAAGCGCGATTGATCGTTTCTTCCATTATCTTCTGGCAAGGCAGACGGGCGGCGTATCTCCTGCGGGGCTATGGCTCTCCTATCTGGATTGGGCCGTGCACCTTTCCCTCGCTCCTGGGACGCAGGCAAAACTGGCATGGAGGGCGATGAGCGACGCCATCGCTTTTCAACAATACTTGGCTTCTGTGCTGCAAAGCGCTGACGGCAAAGCCCATCGCGTCGACCCTGCCCCACACGACAAGCGATTTGCTCACCCTGAGTGGGAGCGCTGGCCCTTCAACGCCCTTCAGCAAAGCTTTCTCCTTTGCGAGGGTTGGTGGGAGGAAGCGACAACCAACATCAGGGGTGTCAGCGCTCACCATGCCGAGCCCGTGAACTTTGCGGCGCGTCAACTCCTCGACATGGTTTCACCGTCCAATTTCCTGCCCACGAACCCAGAGGTGCTTGAGCGGACCTTCCACGAAGGCGGGGTAAATCTCCTTCGTGGCTTCTGGAATTTCATCGAGGATTCACAGCGAACAGTTGGAGGCTTGCGCCCCGTCGGCGTCGATGCGTTCAAGGTCGGCAAGAACATCGCGATCACGCCGGGGAAAGTCATCGCTCGCACACGACTGATGGAGCTTATCCAATATAGCCCGACCACAAAGACGGTTCATCCCGATCCGGTGCTCATCGTCCCGGCCTGGATCATGAAATATTACATACTCGATCTTTCACCCAACAATTCGCTTGTGAAATATCTCGTCGACCAGGGCTTTACGGTTTTCATGATTTCCTGGAAGAATCCCGACGAGAACTATCACGATTGCGGCATGGACGACTATCGCCGCCTCGGCATCATGGAAGCGCTGAGAGCGATTTCCCAAGTCCTGCCGGAGCGAAAGGTGCATGCGCTGGGCTATTGCCTCGGAGGCACCCTCTTGACGATCACGGCGGCGGCCATGGCCCGCGACGGAGACGACCGGATCAAGACGCTGACGCTGCTTGCGGCGCAGACCGACTTCAGCCAGCCAGGAGAGCTCCATCTCTTTGTCGGCGACAGCACGCTTACGTTCCTCGAAGATATGATGGAGGAAGTCGGTTATCTCGACGGTAATCAGATGGCGAGCACCTTCCAGCTCCTGCGCTCGAATGACCTGATCTGGTCGCGTATGCTCCGCGACTATCTCATGGGCGCAAGGCAGAAGATCATCGACCTGATGGCGTGGAACGCGGACGCCACGCGCATGCCCGCACGCATGCATTCGGAGTATTTACGTAAGATTTTCTTCGAAAACCAGCTCGCGCACGGCCGCTATCTTGTCGATGGCCGCGCAGTCGCGCTGCGCGACATCAAAGCTCCGATGTTTGTGGTGGGAACCGAAAGCGATCACGTCGCTCCATGGCGGTCGGTGTACCAAATCAACGTTATCTCTGATACCGACGTCACATTCCTTCTCACAAGCGGCGGCCACAATGCCGGCATCGTGTCGGAGCCGGGCCGCAAGAACCGAGCCTACCGCGTGGCCACGTCGAAGCACCGCGATCCTTACATTGACCCGGATACATGGCTGCAAAGGAACAAGCCGGTGCAAGGGTCCTGGTGGCCGGTGTGGGTGAAGTGGCTCACGTCCGGAGCGGACGAGTTTGTTGCGCCGCCCCTGATGGGGGCACCCGAGGCTGGCTATGTGCCGATTTGCGATGCCCCCGGCGCCTACGTTTTTGAATGACCGAGGGTCGCCGGCCGGGGTGGACCCCGGAATTTTAAGCGTGTTGCGATTGGCTGGCCGGGCTGCACCGGGCTGACCGGGCCATCCAGCCTCATGATCCAAAAAGATGGAATGTATTGTTTTGGATGGCGGCCCCGGAGGGAGGCCATGACAATGAGGGCATTCCGGTAAAGACGCACGGCGAACAAAGACTTAAAGCCCGCTTTTGATTCCATCAAAAGCGGATAGACTCTAGTCCTGCAGCCGGTCGTAGGTGTCCGCTATTTCCAGAAGCCCCGGCTTCGCCTTCGCCACTGTCACGCGATACGCCAGATCGCGGGCCTGCTCAGCTTTTCGCCGCCATGACTGAGAGTGTGAATGTGGACGATCAGCATCAGCAGAGCCGGACGCCCAAGAAGTGCTTGCCACTGCGCCTGTCAGAAACCCCTCGTTCGTCGCGCATGCGATCTTCAGCGCGGCAGTGGATTGGTGCAAGCACTCAAGTTCCTGCCAGCAATCAAATACGACGGAGAGGACTTCATTTTCTTTTGGCATCGCCAGCGGCTCTCCTTCGGGACCTGATCCCTCAACAACGAAGCGCCATGTTTGATGCTCGGGAACGATGACATCCCCGAAAAAAAGTCAAGCGGGCGGCGGGAGCGCTTCAACGC
>JBAVVQ010000327.1:0-3643 GCA_049697375.1 Rhodomicrobium sp. | reverse complement strand
CGATCAGATTGTCCTTGAAGGCATGCGTGACACTGACCCCTTGCGCCGCGCGGCGGTAAAGGAACAGTTCCAGCCTTTCGAGCGCATTCAGGATCCACGTGTTCTTCATAGCGCCCACGGCCCTGATCGATTCCGGCCAGAGGTCGCGCAACTCGAAAACGTAGGGGCGGCGCTTGAGCAGGCCCGCGACATAGGCGGCGCAAGGCGTGAAGAGTTGCGGCGAGGTCGCCACGATCACGTCCACGTCCCGGACACCGAGCGCCGCCAGCGCGCCCGAAATCATGAAGCTGGCGTAATCCAAGGTCCGCTTGAGGAAGCCCTCATTGGCGCTGATATACGTCCAGACACGGGTGACTTCGATGCCCTGGAGCGTCTCTCGTGTGCGCCACTTATTGGCGTAGCCATCGAAGACCTTTCCGGCCGGAAAGTTGGGCGCGCCGGTGATGACCGTCACCTTGTGTCCCGCCTTCACCCATTCGCGGCAGTGCTCGAAGGTCCGCGAGGCAGGCGCATTGACCTCGGGCGGGAAATTGTCGGTCAGAAAAAGAATGTGCATCTTCAAGTCCAATTAAAAACAGTCGTCAGGCAGCCGCTCGTGAATGGAACGGCAAGCGTTTGTATTCCGATGGTTTTTCCGAACCCCGGATACCACTTGCCAGTATCGAGCCGGATCGGCTCGCTCGCGGAGAACCGCACGATCCGGCCGCTTCGCAGAACGGCTTCGCCTTGTCGCCCATCGGCGCCCAGGCGGGCGGAAACCCCCGGTCCAAGATGAAACCGCGCAATCGCGTCGCGCACGCCAGCACTGGCGATAGCGTCCACGACCTCCAGCTTCCCGTCTGAAAATCGCCAAACACGCCGATGGCTTGGGCGGCCTATCAACCGGCTATAGCCGTCATGCGCGCCACGGATGACCGTCGCCTCGCCGTCGCGTTCGATCGTGGCCTGCACGATCCGGGCGCGGCGAGCCACGCGGAAGCTTGCCCAGACCTCGGACGAGTTTTCGCCGCCAATTTCGACTGTGGAGTGGGCCGCCGTCGACCGCTGGAACTGACGCAAATCCCCGGCTGCATAGACCGATGCGCCGCCATTGACGATGAAGCGCTCTGCGCCAATCGACATTTCGAAGGAGAGCGTATCGGCATGGGCATGGCCGGGGAGATAATCGGGACCGATGGCCGCCAGATCCAGGATCGTGGTCGCGCCGCCGAAACCGGCTCGGATATAACCGGAAGCAGCCAAGCGGGTTACGCCATCATCCGGGTTCGCGACAGCCGGAAGGCCGAGCCGCATGGCATAGGCCTCGATCTCTGCGCAACTGGCCGCGATGCCGAAGGCCGCGTCGTTGAAAAAGGACAGCCCGCCATCCGGATGCGTCATCGCTTTCAGCCAGCGTCCCATCCGGCCTATGATTTCGGGGAGCGCAACCATCGCGCCCATCCCAGCCAAGCCGTAAGCGCGCGCCATATTCAGCACATCGAGCAGATCTTCCAGGATGATCGCGTGATACATGGGCGACAGCTCAAAATGCGCCCCGTCCGTCAGGATTTGTTCCTTGAGCTGCCTCTCATAGATAGACAGTCCGGCGCCAAGCCAGCGCCCCGCTTCCGGGCCTTCAAAATAAAGCCCGGCCATGATGAGCGCCTTGGCGTTCGCCAGCAAATGATTGCCGAGCAGATGCCATTCCAGCTTTTGCGCCACACAGCGCGTCTGCTGCGCGGCGCTATCGAGCCAACCCGCATCGACTGTATTGCCCGCCAGCGCCCATTTGATCCAGTTAACGACTCTCAGTGACGAGGGATAGGGCTCCCAGCCATTGCCGTGGCCGGGGGGATTCTCGGCGATCCACCGCGCCATCAGTTCGCGCTGAATCGCGATTTTCGCCTCATCCGCGGGCGCTGCGAGATCGTCAAAGTAGTGAAGATTGTAGAGCCAAAGCTTGGGCTTGCCGGGATCGTTCCACTGCCAGGGCTTTCGAATTTCTCCATCCTCGTTGAGGAAGCAAACCCGCCAGCGTTCGCGGAGACATGGCGGCCGAGAGACCGGCGGCGTCCAAGCTTGCGCCCTTTGCCGAAGAGGCGGCGCACACCGCTGATCCGCAGCTGGCCGTTTTACCTGCGCCCACACCCGGCCATAAACCTGAACTGGCTTCAAATGGCGGACCGTGTGAAACAGCCTCAACGCGCTTGACGGAGCTTGCCGCAACTGTTGCTCAAGCCGCATGCTGCCGCTCCTTCGCCAATCGCGGCGGCTCTTGGCCTCGATAGCCAGACAGCTCGATGGCGACGCGGCTCACCTCGATGATTTCGTCATAGGGGATCGGGTCCGGTCCGCCATTGCGGATTGCGTCGAGGAACGCCGCGACGCACGCCTTCTGGCCCTTGTCCTGACGCCAGAGGTTCATCGCCCGGAACCCCTTCCAGCCGTAGCCGGTGAGCGAACGGAAGTTGTCGAGCCGCAAGATCTGGCCGCCCGCGAATGCCTCCAGCCGCTCTTTCGGGAAGGCTTTGTCGCCATTTGCGAAGTAATGGATTGTGCCGAGCGAGCCGTCCGCAAAGTAAAGCGCGAGGCTGACGGTGTCGCCGGTTTCTGAAGCCATTGCCTGACGATGGCAGGAGGCAATCGGCGAGCCTGCGAGATGGCGAAGCAGATCGATAAAGTGGCAAGCCTCGCCGATGACGCGGCCTCCGCCAACATCAGGGTCCTGCGTCCAGTGCTCGGCGGGGATCGCGCCGGCGTTGACCGTCATGATCATGGATTTCGGACCGGCCCGCGCATCGAGCAGCGCCTTCATGCGGACCACCTGAGGCGCAAACCGGCGATTGAAGCCGATCATCAGGCGAGGCGCATGATCGGACGCCCACACGCCGCGATAGGCCGAGTCGATTGTATCAATGTCATCGGCTGTGAGAGCCAGTGGCTTTTCCACGAAGACATGCTTTCCGGCCGCCAAAGCCTCGATAACCAGTCGCGCGTGCGAGTCATGCCGCGTGGCGATCACCAGCGCATCCAGTTCCGGATCGTGCAGCATCGTCTGATAGTCGGTGGTCGTCACTGGAAAGCCGAATTTCCGGGCCGCATGGACGCCACTGACGCCGCCGCTCGATGCAATCGCGCCGAGACGCGCTCCGGCGGCCTTCAAAGCCGGGATCAGCGAAGCCGTTGCGTAGTTTCCAGAACCGATCACACCAATCGTAACGGGCGCCGGATCTCCGCTTCCCGTCGGGATTGTTGACGGGCGCCGCGGCAGCGCCACCGTTCTTGATTGCAGAGCCCTGCCGTGCGTTTCCGCATCGGGATATGTGAGCAAGACCCCCAGGGAAGGCTCCGCGCCGCCGACGATCTCATAGGCGCGCTCCCCATCGGCGATGGCGAACTGGTGCGAGATGAGCGGCGCAACGTCGAGTCTGCCATCGGAGAGCATATCCAGCACCGCCTCGAAGTTTCGCTGTTCGGTCCAGCGGACGAAGCCGATCGGATAGTCGAGCCCCTTCTGCTCGTAGTTCGCGTCGTAGCGTCCCGGCCCGTAGGAGCACGACACCTGGAAGGTCAGCTCTTTCTCGTAGAAGTCGGCGCGAGAAAGTTCGAGGCCTGTAACTCCTACCAGCACGATGCGCCCGCGCTTGCGGCACATCAGGGCCGC
>JBAVVQ010000326.1:0-8093 GCA_049697375.1 Rhodomicrobium sp. | reverse complement strand
ATACCGCTTCAACCGCAGATACAGGCTCGAAATCCTCATCGACAGGCTCGCCTATGTCTCGCTCAGGACAGCTCCTATGCCGTACAAACTGCTGAAATTGGCTGACCTTTATGCGTAATCAGGAATTTAATTTAATGGGTAATTTGTTAAGGATAAAATGCCTAGCGCTTTCAGTGCCTTATAGCAGATCGCCCCTGCCCGGTCAAAGGCGCGGCGCTCCTCGGGGTCGCAGCGAGTAAACCAAATCCTAACCAAACTCATGACCGGAAATAATTCTGGCGCACTCCCTTTAACCACAAAGCGGTAAACGTCATGGCGCAGCCCCGCCTGGGAACGATCCGTTAACCCGGATCGCCGGATTTTGCGCCGTGCGCATGATTGGCCGCTCCTCCGTTCATCGCCCAGGAAACACGGAGGATGTGGGACGATAAGAAAAATATTGCAGGAATCCCCGGCGATGGCCGCTGGCTTGACAGACAAGCTCTGGGGGTGGGAAGAAGTAATTGCTCTTATTGATTCGAAACAAGAAGCGCCCAAGAGGCGCAGCCCTACAGGAAGAAGGCGGTTTGAACCGATGCCGTTTGACCTAAGCCAATTGCACAGGCTGATGGTCGGGCACGACGAATCAATCCAAGTGGGGATGATCGAAGATCGCGTAATGAAGCGTATCGGCTGGCGGCTTCCCTACGTTTACCTGCATCGCAAGTATTGCCTGAAAATCCTCAAGGATCACCCCGACATCACTCCAATTGAACCTCTTCGGCTCCCCATAGCCGTAATGAAGGGAGAACTGATCCTGGAACAAAACCGCCGCGCTTTGGATGCGTGCTACACCGATCCAGAGAATAAAAAATCGTACTTAGCCGTCTTGAAGAGGGCGGTTTCCAGCGACGATCACGAGATTTGGGTTTCCAGTTTCTATCGATTGGAGAATCGAAAGCATCTGAAGCTGAGACGCGAAGGCACGATTGTTCGAGAGCACGCGAAAAACTAAGCGAGCGCCATTGGGCAATGACGCTCGCTATTGTCTGAATATGGTAGGGCCTGCACAAAACCCCACAAAGCGCTCCCGCCTGCCCAAAATTATGTAAGCGGTGCTACGGCCAGCAGATTTATCACCGTGTCGCACATCCAGACCTATAGAGTCGTAACCGACTCTAATGAATAGTTCCATTCACATTTTGGCTGTGTGTGAAAAATGGAGTGAGTCAAAGCGACTCGTTTGCCACAATCATAATTTCTGAAGCGCTGAAATTTCCTACTGAAAATGGCTGTCATACCGAAACGCAAACGGCGCCTCCTTTTGGACGACGCTTGAGCCGCTCAAATTTCAAACTGAGACACTACCCGGCTCCCTGCCGATAAAGCTCATCGATAACGGGCTGAAGCCTCTTAAGCACGGTGGCGCGCCTCACCTTCAGGGTGGGCGTGAGATCGCCGGCTTCGATCGACAGCGGCTGCGGCAGGATCGCGAACCGCCGGACAGTCTCGGCGCGCGTATGGCGGGCATTGATCGCGTCGATGCCGGATTGCAGCTCCTGGCGGATCGCGTCTTCCACGTGAGGGTCGTTCTCCGTCCGTCCGCATTGCGCCGCGAACTGAGCAGAGGCGCCTCCATTCAGCGTGATGAGCGCGGTCAGGTAGGGGCGCCGGTCCCCGCAAACAATGGCATGCTCGACCAGGGGCAGGGCCGCAAGGTCCATCTCCAGGTTTGCCGGCGCGATGTTCTTACCGCCTGAGGTGATGATGATGTCCTTCTTGCGCCCGGTAATGGTGACGAACCCGTCTTCGTCCATGCGGCCGAGATCGCCGGTTCGGAGCGAGCCATCGGCAAGCGCGTTTCCAGTCGCCTCCGGATCTTATTGCGTCTTCGGCGCCGCCTTCACGGCAAGCAGCAGGTTCGAAGGCTTGCCCCAGTGGTAGCCGACCGTGAAGCCCAGCGGCCCCTGGCTCTTCTTCTTGAAGAGTTCGACAAGCTTCGGCTGCTGCGCATGGGCGAACTCCCGGATGGGCGCGAGATAGGCGCCGAAGGGATGAAGCTGCCAGTCATCGTCGTTCAGAAACTTGAGAGGGATGCCGGTATCGTCCTGAACGAGCGAAACCGTGTTCTTGAGGAGGAATTCGCGAACCTCGGAGAAGCCGGGGTTGTGGAGGAGATAAGACGCGCTCTTCACGAAGGCGTCGCCCTGGCCGAAGGTTTCGCAGAACTTCAGAAAACCGCTGTTCGGAACGCCTTTGTTCGAAAGATCCGTTCTGAAGTAATAGAGCGTGCGCTCCTCGCCATCCCTTCCGGCGAACACGATTTTTGCGCCCTTGCTGGCTGGCGTAAAACCAGCCTCATCCAGGGGATGAAGTTTCCCTTCCTTGTCGAGCCCCACGAGACTGACCTCGTGAATCGTTTTCTCCGAGCGAGCCAGGAACACGTAGATGATCGGGAGCGCGCCAGAAAGTTTCGGGCGGGAAAGCTGCGAGCCCATCTGGCTGGTGATGAAATAGCTGTGCTTCAGCAGGTTTCCGAGCGCCGCGCGAATCGCCGTAACTTCGCCGGCCACCGAATGCGAGGTGATGTCGCTCAACTCCGGGATCGGTCCGGTGAGTTCAAGCCCCGCCATGATTATTGTCTTCGCATTCGGAAAGAATGCATTTGCATAAAGGTAATCCGGCCCGCTGAACGTGTAGTACAGGACGGGCTGCGATTGCTTGAGATTAGCGGCGGACCAGGCCCGAACCTTCTCGAGCTGCTTGTTTTCCAAATTCTTCCAATCGGCGCTGAAAATCTCGGCGTGCTTTTTCCATGCCGCGTCCTCGGTCAGGCTCATCAAGGGAGAGTTGGCGGATGGCGGCAGCCCGGCCAGGAAATGAGCGATATCGTCCGAGGCTTGCCCATCGGCCGCGCGCGCCAAGCCTGGCGCCAATGCGAGCACGAATGCGCAGAGCAAGAGGGATCGAAGAAACCCGCTAATGTTGGTCATATATGCTAGCTCCTTTTTGAGAGGCGCTGGGATAACGCATAGATCAGAAGCCCCGCGATCATTGTGAAGAGACTCGCAATGGATTGAAGAGGGCGCTCCGTGAGCAAGTGGGCGAGCACGAAGCCGGTGACGGCGAGAAACAGAAACGGCGTGATCGGATATCCCCAAGCGCGGTAAGGTCTCGGCAGGTTCGGCTGACGGTGGCGAAGGACGATCACGCCCAGAACCGTCAGAAACGAGCAGAATGTCAGGCTGAACTGAATGAAATCGAGGACGGCCTCGAAGCTCTGGGTGAGCAGCAGAACCGTCACGACGATGAGCTGAAACAGCATTGCGTTGAAGGGGACGCCGTTCCGCGTGGTTCTGGAGAACAGCTCGAGCATCGGATTATCTTCGCCCATGACCATGGTCACGCGAGGGCCGACCCACATCATGGCGCTTATGGAGGAGATCAGTCCGATGCAGATGAGCGCGGCGACGATGCTTCCTCCGGCCTCGCCGAAGATGTGACGCCCGGCGATGAGCCCGACGTCGATCTGGCCCGCCAACTCCCTGACCGGCGTCGTGTAGAGGAAGACCGCGTTCAGGACGACATAAAGGCCCGTCACGATCAGCACCGCTGTGAGGATCGATCGCGGCAGGTTCTGTTCCGGGTCCTTGACTTCGCCAGCGATATAGGTCGCGGCGTTCCATCCCGAGTAAGAATAGAGGACGAAAACGAGGCTGATCGCAAAGGGCGCTCCGGTAATATAGCCGATGTCGGCGGCTGAGGGCGCGAAGGAAACCGGCTGAGGATTTGCGACAAGAAGGCCAGCCAGGATCAAAGTCACGATCAGGCCGAGCTTGATCAATGTGGAGATGTTCTGTAGCGCGCTGCCGCTGTGGACCCCGAAAAGATGCACGGCCGAGACAAGCCACGTGATCCCGATCCCGAGAGCGAGAACCGGCGCTCCTGGCGCGACTCCCGCGAAATATTGTCCGAAAGCCATGGCCGCTAAAGCGATAGGCGCTGCAAAGCCAACCGTCGCCGATATCCAGCCGGCCATGAATCCGATGGAGGGCCGGAAAGCGCGGGACAAGAAATTGTATTCGCCTCCCGAACGCGGGAAGGCCGCCGCGAGCTCGGAGTAGGACAGCGCGCCGCTCAAAGCGACGAGTCCACCCACGATCCACAGCATCGCCAAGGCAAAGGGCGAAGGGATATCGCGGACCTGAAAGCCGAGGCTCGTGAAAACGCCGGTTCCGATCATATCGGCGACCGCGAGCGCTGTCGCAGTCAGCGCCGATACTTTTCGCAAATCGAGCCGCGTCTGAAGACCGCTCGCGCCGCTTGGCGTCGCATCTTCCATGGTAATCGATGAATCGCTCATGAGGTTGGTCTTATCAACTAACCCGCCGTTCAACAATTCCGAGGGGGGTTAATCTTATGGTAGTTGCTTTCTGGCAACGTAGGCTTGGGCGATGGACCACAAATTGCACTGTAAAGGGGAAACCATTTAGAAAGCGCCTTTGCCTTAACTTCATCAACGCTCTAGCTCAATATGGACACGATTAGGAACTATCCAGAAAAGGAGCACGCTAGGCAGACCCAATTGGTAAATACCGCGTTCCCGTCCCTGTAAAAATGCTACGGCAAATGATTAAAAGTTTATTACGCAACTTGCGCTTTCCGGCCGTGGCTGTTTTTGCACTCCTTGCGAGCGGCTGCCGGGATGAAGCCGGAACCGTTGACTTTGTGGATCATTCCGCGCCAGTTGCGCAAAATGTCAGCACGGTTGCGTTTGCCGATGAGAAGCCCGTTGACAGAACGAACCGTACGGCCAAACAGGCATTTTTGAATGCGGGCGCCGGTTTAAATGCGAGCGCCGGCCGCGCTCCCGTTGAGCTCGAATCGCTGCTCGTTCCGGTGAAAGCCGTGAAGAAGGGATCGACCATCAAATCCGAGCCGCCTCTTCTCCCGTTGAGGCACACAAAGACGAAGCTCGTGGAATTTGAAAGCGCGCCATTCCCTTATCACGGCGTCAATCCTAGTACGGGGCGGTCTTTCCTCGATGTGAGCGACGGAGGCAGGCGCGGTCACAGGACGTCCAGCGGCGAGGTCTACTGGGAGGACCGGACGTATAGCGACAGCCGCGTGCTTCTCCACATTCCGCGCGGCTTCGACCTGCGCCGGCCCGCGCTGATGGTTGTCTTCCTGCATGGCCACGGCGCAATGCTGCAGCGCGACGTCATCGACCGTCAGCGCCTGCCGGAGCAGGTCTCCGAGGCCGGGGTGAACGCCGTTCTTGTCGCGCCGCAACTTGCGTCAAACGCGGCGGACTCAAGCGCAGGCAAGCTGTGGCAGCCGGGCGGGTTTCAGCGTTTTCTGGACGAGGCGAGCCTGGAGCTTGCAAATGCGCACGGCGATCCCCGCTCCAAGGCCTATTTCGACAAAATACCCATCGTGATCGTGGCCTACAGCGGCGGCTACATGACCGCGGCCTCCTGCATCCGACACGGCGGCGCAGGGTCACGCGTCCGCGGCATCGTTCTTCTCGATGCGCTCTATGGCGACATGGATACGTTCGCAAACTGGATCTCGACGCGCGACAAGGCCTTCTTTCTCAGCGCCTATGCGAACTCGACGAGGGCGAGAAATACCGAACTTGCGAGTATGCTGAAGGGGCATGACGTGAACGTCAGCACGAAGTTGAAGGGTCCTCTTCGTGGCGGAAGCGTGACTTTCATCTCCACGGCGCCGGAAACGGACCATCGTGATTTCGTGACGAAGGCTTGGGCGCATCACCCGATCAAGGACTTGCTTCAGAGGCTGCGCGTCGAGGCGAGATAGACAAGTCTCCGCCCGCGAGGTTGTCGCGCGCGATATGCTTCATTTGGGAGTATGGCGGCTTCCCCTGGCAGGATGCTGAAAAAGCATGAATCTTGGCTTTATCCTTCGACAAGCTCAGGATGAGGTCCTGCGTTTTCAACGCCCTAACCTCATGGTGAGCCTGTCGAACCATGGGCAATACCCTTTTTCAGTATACAGCCAGGAAGCCGTCGCCTTCTCTTAGCTCTTTTCGTTTGAATTCAGCTTAGGCAGGACGCTCCTGTGATTGAGTACCACCAAGACTTCCAGGAGATGAGAGACAAACTCGTTATAACTCCATCCAAGTTCTTTGGACTCGAGCCAGATATTTTCAATCTTCTTCTCTATCGATATTTTCAACTTGGAGCCCCGCGGCGCTCCTTGCCTTACAAGTTCCGCTAGTGCTGCGGGGGTGTTCTCTTCTGCGATCGCGGGCTTTGCCGATTGCAACTCCTGTATCGTGCCTCCGAGCACAGGCATCATTCTCCCCCTTTTGTTGCGATCCGGTGATCCGCAGCGGTTGCCTTGCTGCTGCGGCTGTGTTTCAGGCGGAGTCAACATTGCATCAAAAAAATGGTTCCGGTCGTGATCAAATTTGACGTGAGCGAGGCTGCAACCACACATGCTCGCGAAGCCAGCGGCATTTCGCTGCCTTATTGGCGAGCGCCGGTCTGCCGCTCAATGATGGCGTTCGCGTCGATGCGAGCGCCGCTCGCCCCCTAATTCAGGCCGCGTGTCTCAGCGCTAAGCCGGACATCGCAAAACCCCGAGGCGACGGCTTCCGAGCTATTCCGGAAGAGCAGAGCCGCCGCCAAGGCGAGCGCCATCATCTCGGCCACATAACGCGCCTCTGCTTCCGGCGTGCCCCTGCGCATGGCGCGGAAGAGGGTGTCGAAGGCGCGGTCGAAGCACGGATGCGATCCGCGGGCGGGCGACAGTTCCGCGAAATAGGCGTCAAGCGCGGCCGGCTCTTTCTGGAAGGTGCGCAAGATGTCAAGCGCGATCACATTGCCGGAGCCTTCCCAGATCGCATTGACCGGCGCCTCGCGATAGAAGCGTGGCAACGGGCCATCCTCGATATAGCCGCCGCCGCCCAGGCATTCGAGACATTCATAAACGAATTGCGGCGTGCGCTTGGTGACCCAGAACTTGCCCAGCGCGACCGCGAGGCGCGTGAAGCGGTGATCATGCTCGCTCTCGTCATCGAAGGCGCGGGCGACGCGCATCGTCAGCGAGGCGGCCGCCTCATAATCGAGCGCGATGTCGGCCACGACCGCGCGCATGAGCGGCTGGTCGATCAAAGCCCTCTGAAAGGCCCGGCGGTGGCAAACGTGATGGACCGCCTCGGCCAGCGCGCGCCGCATGACGCCGAGCGACCCCGCCATCGTGTCGAGCCGCGTGTGATGCACCATGTCGATGATCGTGGCGACGCCGCGGCCTTCCTCGCCGATCATTTGAGCGAAAGCGCCGTGATATTCGATTTCGGAGGAAGCGTTCGACTTGTTTCCGAGCTTATCCTTCAGCCGCATGATGTGGATCGCATTGCGTTCGCCATCCGGCTTGATGCGCGGGACGAGAAAGCAACTCAGGCCCCGATCCGTGTAGGCCGTCGTCAGAAAGGCGTCGCTCATGGGCGCGGAGCAGAACCATTTGTGGCCCACGAGCCGATACTCCGCCCCTGGTCCCCCCTCACCCAAGGGCGTGGCGCGCGTCGTGTTCGCCCGCACGTCGGAACCCCCCTGCTTTTCGGTCATGGCCATGCCGACCGTAATGCCGCGCTTCTCAGACATTGGCCGCAGCGGGGCGTCATAAACGCCGTCGACGATTTTCGGCGTCAGCCCGGAAGCGATGTCGGGCTGATGCCGAAGGGCAGGGACGCTCGCATAGGTCATGCTGATCGGGCACATGGTCCCCGCCTCGGCCTGGCTGAAAAGCGCGAGCATCGCCGCGTGCGCGACATGCTTGCCCTCCCGTTTCTCCCTCCAGCCGATGCTGTGAATGCGATGCTTCATCGCGAGCGCCATAAGCCGATGGTAGGCCGGATGAAACTTGACCTCGTCGATCCGTCTGCCGAAATGGTCGAAGGTCTGAAGCTCAGGCGGATAGCGGTTGGCGTCCTCTCCCCATTGCAAAGCGTCTTCGCTCCCCGCGGCGGCCCCCAGCATCTGGAGAGGCTCCTCAACCCAATCTCCGCCATGGAGCCGGGCAGCCTCTCGAAGCGCGCTATCTTCCGCGTAAAAGTTGCGCCCCCCGAAGGAAGGCGGCGCGTTCGT
>JBAVVQ010000325.1:0-21266 GCA_049697375.1 Rhodomicrobium sp. | reverse complement strand
GTGTTGTACCCCCAGTAATTGGCGAGTCCCTTCTCGATGAGATGATTGTCATTGATGAAGGTGTGCACCGGCAGCAATTCGACCGAGGTGACCCCGAGCGACTTCACATATTCGATCACTTCACCGGCGCCGAGGCCCGCATAGGCGCCGCGCAGCGCCTCCGGCACGTTCGGATGACGTTTGGTGAAGCCCTTGACATGGGTCTCGTAGAGAATGGTGTGGTCCCAGGGCACAAACTGCCGGTTGGGCTCGCCTTTCCAGTTGAAATTGGGATCGACCACCACGCATTTCGGCATGAAGGGCGCGCTGTCCCGCTCGTCGAAGGTAAGGTCGTCCATCGACTCCATCTGATAGCCGAAGACCGCGGGGTCCCATTTGAGCTCGCCCGCATGGGCGCGGGCATAGGGGTCGAGCACCATCTTGTTCGGATTGAATCGGTGCCCTGCGTCCGGCTCATAAGGGCCGTGGACGCGGTAGCCATAAAAGGCGCCGGGGCCGATTTCGGGCAGGTATCCATGGAAGATCTGGTTGGTGTATTCGGGCAGCTCGACCCGCGCGATCTCCTTGTCGCCCGCGCTATCGAAGAGGCAGATCTCCACACTCGTAGCGTTGGCGGAGAAGAGCGCGAAATTGGTGCCCTCGCCATCCCAGCTCGCCCCGAGCGGGAAAGGCGAGCCTTCCCTGATCTGGAAATTGCTGTCCCGTTGCGCCGCGCTCCGTACTTCATGTCCCAAATATTTCAGCCGATCCAATGTCTAACTCCCTGCCGGATCATTCGTGAGTGTTGCCCAAGCTGCAAACGCCCCTCGAGCTGGATATGATCCTTTGTAAGAAATTTGTTACCTGCGCTGGTTATGAATTCGCGGGCGAGACTCCGCCGGTGAGCCTTATTTTGGGGCGGCAGTATTGTTCTTCCAGATAGGGATCGACGCCGGAAACCGGGCCGCTTGAACGCCGGCGGTTAGTGCGGGAGCGGGAACGCCAGAACGTCGCGCGTATAGTTTTCAACGACAAAGGAGAATGGGGCGCCGCCGTTTGCTCTCAGGATCGCCCGATGCTCCAGGATGTGATCGGGGGCTTCCAGGCTGTTGCCCGGAGGCGGAAGGGAAGGTTCCGGCGAAAGCTCCCAGCGCTCTGGCAGCGGCGACCACAACAGCTTTGCGGATAGGGTTTCGCGCCGGAAATCGAGATCGTGAACCACCCTGCCGAAAGGCGCGTCGGTTTCATCCAACAGGCGGTTCATTTCCGGGGTCAGGCGGCTGGGCACATACCAATTGTCGGCTTCCGACAGAAGCTTGTCCCCGCAAAAGAGCCGCACATGGCGGTAACGAAGTTGATCGTCGGTCTGCACCGCCAGCCGCTCGCGATCCCTTTCCTCAAGGCGCCTCTGGGCGCCCCGGTCAAGGCGGGCCACAAGCTTTGCGTCGGATGCAAGGCCGTGTCCGCCGCACCAGCGCTCAAGCGTCAGGGTCGCGCTTGAATGGCTCAGAAGCTCCGCATTGAGCGTCTCGATCAAAGCCAGAAGCTCCACGCGCGTCAAAAAGCTATCCTGCCAGCTCAACGGCGCCAGTCCCCCAAGCCACGGACTGACGGAGAGAAGAAAAAACCATCGCCATGGCGCCATGGACGGCCTCGGATGAAGGACATTTCACCGAACTAAGGTCTTGGCGGGGACGATTTCAACCGCTCTCGGCGGGTAAGTAGACCCCACGCAGGTTGACGGCGGAAGCGCCATCTCGCCGCAGAGACGCAACGTTTGCGTGAACCCGTGTTATTTTCTGCGTGCAGGGCAGCTACTTCTCTAGCGATGCATGCAGGAGGAGAGTGTGGAGACGCTCCTTGGGATTGTAAGAAGCACGACCGGCAAAGAGCCGAAGTGCATTGACTGTAAGCGTCATAAGCTGTACCCGGCGGATCCCGTTCTGATTTTCTCTTCGCCCAAGCATCGCTGCACTGCTGTGACCGACATCGTGACGGGCGATACGATCGAAACGGATTGCTCCGCAATGCGCCATGGACGGTGCGAGTGCGGCCCTGACGCCAAGCTTTTTGAAGCTCGGGCGAAAGACGGGGATGCTTCCGAAAAAGAAGAGACGCTGTCGTCCCATCGGGAGCAGCGGTTGAATAACGTGTGGATAGCATTACTGATATTGGGCTCTCTTGCGCTACTGGCTCTCATTTACTGGGCGTACGACAACGACACGTATCAACCCCACGAAAAAGAGACGAATCTACCCAGGGTCATCCGACCCGGGGAAGTCTCGCTGAGGAAAGGCTCGGCGAAGGACGGAACATGCTGCGTCACCGCCCGCACCCGGCTGATGGCCATCGGCAAGCGCTCGCTTTGGCAAGTTGAAGTGTCGCCTGGCAATTGGCGAGACTGCGGCAATGATTGCGAACAGGTCCTGCGAAAGGCGCTCGACAAATAGCCTGCGACGGCGGCTTCATCCACGGCCGAAGCGAAGATCAACCCGCCTTTAATCGGAATGAGGTCACATATTTTCAATGGCTTAGCCTTCATAGTGAGACTGTCGCGGTTCGGCGGCCTCACCGTGAGGCCATGGGCAAATCGTTTTTCAGTATCCTGTTAGGCGCGGCCTGAAAATGCTTGCAGAGCCTTTTTCTTGGCTGTTAGACCCTCTGGCCTAAAGATAATTTCTTTGCTGGAGCGCCGATGTTGAAAATCATCCTTTCCGCATTGACTGCAGTGCTGATCACGGTCAGCAGCGCCAATTGTTCGGAATTCATAAACAAGGACGCGCATTTTGATGACGCGGTCGACTTCGGAGATGTCTACGGGGTTGTCTCCTTTGAGCTCAAGTCACCCTACACGCAGCACAGCGTGCAAAACGTTCTGCAGAACCTCGCGCGGGCATTAGTCAATGCATCAGGAAAAGATAAGGGAAATGCGTTACTGACGATCGACCTGCAGGGTAACGATGGCAACGCGGCTGTAAAATTGAGCAAACCTCTTTTATCGGTAAGCTGGCAAGACCATAAATTGCTTTTCTTTTCAGTCGCCAAAGGGGTTGAAACCGTCACGGTCTACAACGGTACATTGTTAGACCATTTAAGGACGGACCCTCAGAAGAACAAATGGACCGTCACGATTTCGGCAAAATATACGGAAGATATGAGCTTCGATGCGAAGCTATTATCAGATTCTGTAAATCTGTTTTCGAATTTCGTGAGTGGAGGTCCATTCATATCCGAGGCTACCCAAAGTGTGGTGAATCAATTCACAAAATTACTCGAGCCTCCGGCGAATACCCATAACATTGAAAACAGCGATCAGATTACCGGCGAGATGCAGTTTATCAATCCAGGCAATGTTGATAGCACTGCATTCAGAACTGCAGACGCCAAGTTCGCTTTCCCATGGCCTGATGGACAGCAAGCCTATTTGTCAATCCGGATCACATTCGCAACCAGGCCAACACTGTTCAGTCATTTCGTTCACGATGACGCCGGCGGCCATTTTGAAGGCTCGTTTACGCCCACTTCCTTTCTTATTCAGGCCGACCAAGTCATTCACCTTACAGGCGAGAAAAACCTGACCGACGTGCTGTTGGCGAAGTCAGACAAAGATAGCGACGATGATAAGCAAGCCAAGGAGTTTGTGGCGAAGCTTTTGAGCGGGGGCAAATATGAAGGTTCCGACGTTGGGGATAGGTGCAAGCATTTGCTGAAATTTCTTGGCAAGTTCTTCAGCAATCGCGACATGTATGCGGTCTATTGGTCTTTTCTCGGGAGTAACTCCGATAAGCTTGCAGCCTCCTCGGCGAGCAGTTCCCGGTGCGTGACCGACCAAAAGGATGAGTTACAAAGACTTCGGCTGGATCCTGCAAAAATCCTTGCGCAAGCGACGCATTGATTACCGTTTCATCCATGCTCGAAGACGGCGCGCCGCCTCCCACATATCCGCAAATGGCCCCGCATAGCTGAACCGGACGAAATGGCGCCCCTCTTCCTCGTCGAAGTCGATGCCCGGCGTCACCGCGACGCCGGTCTCTTTCAGGATGCGCTGCACGAAGCTTTCGCTGTCGTCCGTGAGGGTCCCGACGTCGGCGTAAAGATAGAAAGCGCCGTCGGCGGGCGCGAGCTTGTCGAAACCGGCGCGCGGCAGCTCCTCGAGAAGCATGGCGCGGTTTTGGGCGTAGACGGCCTTGTATGCCTCCAGCTCCTCGACCGCGTCGAATGCGGCCAGCGCGCCCACCTGCGAGATTGTCGGCGGGGCGATGTAGAGGTTCTGAGCAAGGCGCTCGAAGACGCGAGCGAGAACTTCGGGCACAACCATCCAGCCAATGCGCCACCCTGTCATGGAATAGTATTTCGAGAAACTATTAATGACGATGGCCTTCTGCGAGAAGGACAGCGCCGTCGCCGCCGGGCCGGAATAGGTGAGGCCATGGTAGATTTCATCGGAGATGAACCAGCCTAGCGTAGCGTCCACCAGACGGGCCAGATCGACGGCGGGCAGCATGGCTCCTGTCGGATTGGACGGGCTCGCCAAAAGGATCGCGCGCGCGCCGCCTTCGCTGAAGGCGCGCGACACATCCTCTGGCGTCGGCATGAACCGGCTTTCGGCGCGCGCCTGCAAGGGGATCGGCTTCAGCCCCAAAACGCGGGCGATTTGCCGGTAACAGGGGTATCCCGGTTGTGGCAGGGCAATGCCGTCGCCCGGATCTAGGAGACCTAGAAACGCGAGAACAAACCCCGCCGAAGAGCCCGTCGTGACAACGACCCGGGCGGGGGAAATGTCGAGATCGTGCGCCTCGCGGTAATGGCGTGCGATGCGCTGGCGAAGCTCGGGGAGGCCAAGCGCGTCGGTGTAGCCAAGCGGGCCTCGGCCTATCTCGCGTTCGACTGCTTCGCGCGCGAGGCGGGGGGCGGGCGTCCCAGGCTGGCCGACCTCCATGTGGATGATGTCTTCGCCCGCAGCCTGGCGCGCATTCGCCTGCCTCATGACATCCATCACCACAAAAGGATCGATCGCGCTTCGCAAGGATGGCGCATGTGCTTTCTTAGATGTCTCTGGCGCGCGCTTCGTCATGAGGTATCCTCGCAGGCCGCAGCGATGCTTCTAGATAGAAAACTTGCGCAAATCTTTGCGACCGTCCGCCATGCAAATGTCATCCTTACGCCCGATTTACAAAGCCTTGCTTGCGCGGAAGACACGGATTGTAGCAAGCCTGCCTCGGGCAGCGGCGTCAGCCGGGTGGATAAATCAATGGCTGTATTACATAAGAGAGCGCGCTCCGAGGGCGCGCCAGAAATAAAGTTTCGATCTGCGCCCCGCAAGAGCATATCAAGGCTGACGGTCGCCTTTGCGGCGCTTATCTCGATAGCCGTACCCGTCACGCAAGCGTCGGCGCAGGAGCTGAGCCTGATCCGCGATGCCGAGACCGAAGCGCTGATCGCCGACTACACGATGCCGATTTTCCGCGCGGCGGGCGTGGCGAGCAATAACATCAAGGTGCATTTGATCAACGATACGAGCTTTAACGCCTTCGTCGTCGATGGCCGGAATATGTTCATCAACACGGGCGCCATCCTCCTGTCGGAAACGCCCAACCAATTGATCGGCGTGATCGCGCACGAAACCGGTCACATCACGGGCGGCCATATCACGGGGCTCCGGCAGCAGATCGCGAAAATGCAGACGGCGGCGCTCATGCTTCAGGTCTTGAGCCTTGGAGCAGTGGCGGCAGGCGCGGCGACGGGGAGCACCGATACCGCGCAGGCGGGGACCGCCATGATGTTCGGCGGCCAGCAGGTTCTCATGCGGTCCATCCTTTCCTATCGCCGCGCACAGGAATCTTCCGCCGATCAAGCCGGTGTGGATTATCTGACGAAGTCGCATCAATCGCCGGCGGGAATGCTGAAGACATTCCGCTATTTCGCGGATCAGTCCGTCGGCACGCTCAAGATCGATCCCTACATTCAAACGCATCCGGTCCCGATGGAGCGTATTGCGCAGTTGCAGGAGATTGCGCAGCGCAGCCCGTACTTCAACGAGAAGGACACGTCGCAGCTTCAGCTGCGCCATGATCTCGTCCGCGCGAAGATTTTTGCGTACACCTACAAGAACAATCCGCAGCGCATCCTGCGGCAATATTCCGACAATGGCCTGCCCGCGCGTTACGCCCGCGCCATTGTAAAATTCCATGGCGGCGGCTATCAGGCTGCGGCCCCGGCTTTGGACGAACTCATGGCGGCGAATCCGCAGAACCCTTGGTTTTATGAGCTGAAGGGTACATTTCTTATGGAAAGCGGAAATGCCAAGGAAGCCGTTGGGCCGTTGCGAAGGGCTGTATCTCTCGTGCCGAAGTCGGGTTTCATGCGCATAGAACTTGCCCAGGCGATCCTGGAAAGCGGGAGCGGAACCGCGGACGAGGCGCTACAGCTTCTTCGCGTTGCCGTTCTCGACGAGGATCAGTCCTATCTTGGCTATCGCCTCCAATCTCAAGCTTATGGAAAACTTAAGCGTTATCCGGAAGCCGATCTTTCTGCGGCCTTGGCGAGCTTTCACCAGGGCGACGTCAAGAATGCGAAAATGTTGGCGGAGCGCGCCAAGAACGGCTTGCAGCAAGGGACTCCTGCGTGGGTCAAGGCTGATGATATTGTGAACTTTAAAATAGAAAAAGTGCGTGGTTAGGCGCCTCTAACTCGGCTAACCCTTGTGATCGGAATTCCGGAGGAGCGATGAAAAAACCAATCAAAGTGGCAGCCGCTGTTTTTGTGGCCGCAGGACTGACCTTCACCCTGCATTCCGGCAGGTATGCTGCAATGGCGCAAACGGATAGCTTCAGCGAAGGGCAGGTGAAGTCGATCGAGAAAATCGTCAAGGATTATCTGATCAATCACCCCGAGATTATGCTCGAAATCCAGGAAGCGTACGAGAAGAAGGCCGAGGCCAAGCGCGGCGAAGCAACCCGCTCTCGCATGCCGGAATTCTACGGCGCCCTTTCCGGAATGAGCGGTGACCTTGCCCGGCTAAGCATCGGAAAAGGAGATGTCACCGTCGTCGAGTTCTTCGACTATAATTGCGGTTATTGCCGGCAGACTCTTCCTGAACTGATCAAGTTGATGGATAGCGACAAAAAGATCAGAGTGCAGTTCATGGAATTCCCGATCCTCGCTCCTGGGTCGACGGAAGCCTCAAAGATTGCAATTGCTGCAGCCAAGCAAGGCAAGTATCTCGAGTTCCACAAAGCGATGTTTGCCGCTGGCCGTGCAAACAAAGAATCTGCGCTTAAGGTTGCAGAGCAACTCGGTCTCGACATGGAAAAGGTGAAGGCAGATAGCGCCGCGCCGGAAACCGAGGCTTTGATCACAAAGATCTCAGAGCTCGGAAAGCGCATATTTGTTGATGGAACGCCAACATTCATTATCGGCGACAAGACGAACCCTGGCGCCGCCGACTACGATCAACTTAAGCAATTAGTGGATGAAACTCGCAAAGAGGGCTGCAAAGCTTGTGCGGAAGCCACCGCGCCGGCCGGTGCAAAAGACGAAAAAAAATCCTGACGTTTTTTGCACCGCATCATAAAAGCTGGTAACAGAGAGCGACAGCTCGTTTGGCGTGTCTTGCCGTTTGGCAGTACGCTGAACAATGCTTATCTCCAGGAGGCGCACCTCAGCTTCAGTGAAGGCTGGGGGTGTTTCTGTTTCCAGCGGAAGATCGCCGCATTCGAACCAATGAAGCCAATTTTTATTCTTAATGGCCCTAACCTGAATCTCATTGGCGAGCGAGAGCCTGAGATTTACGGCGCCGGCACGCTTGCCGACATTGAGGACGGACTCCGCAAGCAAGCGTCCGCGGCGGGGCTGGAGATCGAATTCCGGCAAACAAACCACGAGGGTGTGCTTGTCGATTGGATACAGGAGGCGCGCCATGCTGCGTCCGCGCTTATTCTCAATGCGGGGGCTTATACTCACACCTCCGTTGCGGTCCTGGACGCATTACGGTCGCTTGCTGTGCCTATTGCGGAGGTTCACCTCAGCAATATTTTTAAGCGTGAGTCCTTCCGGCATCGCTCCTACGTGTCGCCGGCTGTTACCGGCGTGATTTGCGGCTTTGGAGCGCAAAGCTATCGGTTGGCTCTCGCTGCTATGATCGAGATTCTAGAATCGTCCGCTTCCACCCGGGGTCTTCATGCCTGAACCGGCCAAAAAATCGATGCCTGTACCGGCTCAAAAGAAATCAGACAGTGAGGCTCTCATCCGAAGCCTCGCCGAATTGCTGAATGAGACTGGGCTTTCCGAGATCGAGATCGAGGAAAATAATTTGCGCGTGCGCGTCGCGCGTACGATGACGATGCCGACGCATTTGGCGCCGTCCTACTATGCAGCGCTCGCAACGGCAGGGGTCTCCTCTCCGAATTCCGGCGCGAGTTTGGAGAATCATCCCGGCGTCGTAACATCGCCAATGGTGGGCACGGCCTACCGTGCTCCCGAGCCAGGCGCTGCATTTTTCGTTGAAGTCGGCTCCGCGGTCCGCGAAGGTGACACGCTGCTGATCGTCGAAGCGATGAAGACCATGAACCAGATCGGCGCGCCGAGGGGCGGCACGGTCAAGCGCATCCTTGTGGAAAATGGCCAGCCTGTCGAGTACGGGGAACCGCTCATGATCATCGAATAGGAGCGGCCCATGTTCGACAAAATTCTCATCGCCAATCGCGGGGAGATCGCTCTTCGCATCGAACGCGCGTGCAAAGAGCTCGGCATCGCAACCGTCGCCGTCCATTCTACGGCGGACGCGGATGCGATGCATGTCCGCCTTGCCGATGAAAGCGTTTGCATCGGTCCGCCCGCGGCCAGCGAAAGCTACCTGAATATTCCACGGCTTCTCGCGGCATGCGAAATTACAGGCGCGGACGCCTTGCATCCAGGCTATGGTTTTCTGTCCGAGAATGCCCGGTTCGCCGAAATCCTTGAAGAGCACGGCGTCACCTTCATAGGGCCTACGCCTGATCATATCAGGATCATGGGCGATAAGATCCGGGCGAAAGAGACGGCAAAAAAGCTCGGTATTCCTGTTGTCCCCGGCTCTAGCGGGGCCGTTACCAGCGACGCAGAGGCCGCCAGAATTGCGCGCGAGTTCGGTTATCCGATCCTGGTCAAGGCGGCGGCAGGCGGCGGCGGCCGTGGCATGAAGGTTGCGCGAGCGGAGGAGGATTTGCCGATCGCGCTGTCGACGGCGCGTGCGGAATCCAAGGCTGCTTTCGGCGACGACGCGCTCTATCTCGAACGTTATCTCATGCGGCCGCGCCACATCGAGGTTCAGGTCATTGGAGACGGCAAGGGAAACGCCGTCTATCTCGGGGAACGCGATTGCTCCTTGCAACGCCGGCATCAGAAAATCTTGGAAGAGACGCCATCGCCCGCTCTGAATGAGGCGCAACGCCGCGAGATTGGTGAAACGGTCGCCAAGGCTATGCGCACGTTGAATTATCGCAATGCCGGCACTGTCGAGTTCCTCTTTGAAGATGGGGAATTCTTCTTCATAGAAATGAACACGAGGCTTCAAGTCGAGCATCCGGTCACCGAGATGGTCACCGGGATCGACATTGTGATCGAGCAAATTCAGATCGCGGCAGGCGCGGCCTTGAGCCTCAAGCAGGAAGACATCCGCTTTGAAGGCCACGCCATCGAGTGCCGCATCAATGCGGAAAATCCGACGACCTTCCGTCCCTCGCCCGGAAAGATTTCCTATTTCCATCCGCCTGGCGGCCTTGGCGTTCGCGTCGACTCCGGCGTCTATGCGGGCTACACGATCCCTGCTTATTACGACAGCCTGATCGGAAAACTCATCGTGCATGGGAAGAACCGCAATGAATGCCTCATGCGGTTGCGGAGGGCGCTCGGCGAGTTCGTCATCGATGGAATCGAGACAACGATACCGCTGTTCTCGTCGCTGATTCAGCAGCCCGACATTGTCGATGGGCTTTATGACATCCACTGGCTCGAAAAGTATCTCCAGAAGCATTAGATTAGTAGCTAGGGATAACAAACGAAGGCAAACCCGCAGACGATGGGATCGCCCTCCAACCTAACCATCGAAATCACGCCCCAGGTGCTCTTAAAAGCCTATGCCTGCGGCATCTTCCCAATGGCCGAAAGCGCCGGCGACCCGACCCTTTACTGGATCGAGCCCGAGCGCCGGGGCATTCTCGCCCTTGATAACGTGCACGTTCCGAAGCGGCTTGCTCGCATTATCAGGCAGAACAAGTTCGAGGTTCGCGTCGATAGCGACTATGAGGGCGTTATCGAAGGCTGTGCATCCTCGCGCGCGGGTCGCCGCACGACCTGGATCAACAAGCGCATCCGCGAGCTCTATGCCGAACTCTTCGAAATGGGGTTTTGCCATACTATCGAGAGCTGGCGAGACGGCAAGCTGGCGGGCGGACTCTATGGGGTGGCGCTCGGACGCGCCTTCTTCGGCGAGAGCATGTTCTCTTACGAAACGGACGCCAGCAAGGTCGCGCTTGTCTACCTCACTGCTCGGCTGAGACACGGCGGCTTTTGCCTGCTCGACACGCAATTCGTCACCGACCACCTGCGACAGTTCGGGGCTCAGGAAATAAGCCGCGCGGCTTTCCATCGGCGGCTGGAGCAGGCGCTTCAAGGCCTTGGCGAATTCGGCCGTCTCCCAAACGACGTTTCGGCCTCGGGCATTTTGCAGCTTGTCAGCCAAACATCGAAGGTCGGGTGCTCAACGGCGTGAATGCCGGGGCTCTCGGCAAAGGTCCAGCCCGTAAAGATGCGCTTCGCCGAGCCATCCAAGAGAAGTTCGTCGACCTCTATAAACGCGCTTGTGAGCGGGTTTTCGGTGGGCGGCCGGGTGTAACAAGCCCTCGCCGTCACTTTCAGCGCACCGAAAGCCACGGTTTGCCCCATCTTGATTTCGAGGGGAGAAACGCGCCCCGTAACCTTGTCCAGCGCGGCAAAAACGGCCACCGCGTTTGAAATGCGCTCAGCGCGCGCCGAGGATGCGCCAAAGGCCAGCGAAGCGGCGAACGCGACCAAAATCGAAAGTGTTGTCTTTCGCGCATTCATGACGCTTTCCGATAGCGCAGTTTGAGAAGCAGGAACCGGCTGGACCCTAGCCGCCGAAAAGAAATGTCACAAGTTTTTTGAGAATGGCGACACAAGCCGTAATATGGAAGGGCTCTATGCGGCAAAACTCTGGCGAAACGCCGATGCGCAGGGCCATCTTTTCCATCGCCCTGAGTGGACACGCGAGGCGGCTTACTTGTCGAGAAATTGCTTTACCGCCGCGACCGTCCGCGCCGGGTCTTCTTCCTCGGGTGCGTGCCCCAAATCCTCGAAGATCAGCAAGCTGCTGCCCGCTATATCGTGGTGGAAGCGCCTCGCGCTTTCCGGCGGAATGAGACGATCCCTGCCGCCCCAAATAATCAGGGTGGGCAGCTTCAACTCCGGAATGCGATGCGCCAGGCTGCCGCTACCGCTGTATTGGTGAAAGCGGTCGAGCAGGGCACGGCGATTGCCCTCGCGCTGGGTCAATTCGATCGAGCGTTCCACCATCTCCGGCGTTACCTTGTTCGGGTCGCCCCAAACATCGCGAAAGCCTTGTTCGACAAGGTATCGCGGCAGGATGTTTTCTAACAGCCAATCCATACCCGGAATGCTCGCGAGACGAAAACCGAGGGGCTGCGAAATAGGCTTGGTTGGGTAGCCCCCCGCATCGACGAGGATGATCTTCTCGACCCGCGATGGATGGGCAAGCGCCGCACGCCAGGCGATACCGCCGCCGAGCGAGGCGCCCCCCAGCACGCAACGATCGACGCGGAGCTTGTCGAGGATCGCGATCAGCACGCCAATGTCATTGTCGCTCGAGTAAACGCCTTCCGGCGACGGGCCGGTCAGTCCGAAACCCGGCAGATCGAAGCGGATCACGCGCCTCTTGTCTTTCAAAGCTTGCGCCCAGCCCTCCCAGGCGTGAAGGGAGGAACCGGTCCCATGCACAAGCACGATAGGGCTCTTGTCCTCTTTCGGCCCTTCGTCGCGCAGATGAACCTTCATGCCTGCAATGTCGAGGAATGTTGAGGGCGGAGGGGCCCAGCGGGCCTGCAACTCCGCAACGGAGCGTTCCGGCGCCCAACTAGCCGCGACAAAAAGGGCCGCAAACAGCACGAACGCGAACAAAACGCCCGCAACGCTCATCATTATGATCTTCATCGCGTTCAAGTCTCTCCTGCGACGCGAGGCCGGGTGGCGCTCGGGGTTTCACCTCGGCCAGCGTTGCTTTTCATTGTCCGGAACGTGATGGAGTAGCGCAGCATCGCAACCGCAGGAATGCTGTGCTCCCAGGCGGCGCGGGCGGAACCTTTGAGAAGATAAGCCGAGCGCGGGTCGAGAATGATCGACGTGCGATCCCACTTATCGCCGATTTTTTTCCGGAACCGGAATGTGCATTGCGAGGCGAGTGAAACGCCAATGATCTCGCCGAAAATCGGGCGATCCCTGTGCCAGCCAATCGCGGCGCCGGGCGAATATTCGGTGACCATGGCCTGCTCGATTGCCATGGGCGGAACGTTGGCGGCCTCAGCCGCTCGCTCGCGAACAGGGAGCAAGAAAGCAGGGATGTCAGCGGCGCGTTTGAGGCTGCTGTCGTTGAAGTCGTATCGCCAGCCGAAATAGATGACACGACGGTTCCCGAAGAAGCCCTTGAACTCGAAGGGTTTGAACTCAAGCCTGGAGACGGCCTCCAGGAGCGATGCTTCCTCCGGTCTGGATACGAGCTCGGGCCAATAGTGGAAGCCTTCAGGCATCAGCATGCGGAGTGAACCGACAGTCAGGAGCGATGGTTCCGTGTTAAGCCCAGTCGCGGCCGCTTTCTCTTTTGCTTTCGCTGCGCCAGCTTTTCGCGGCTGCCTGCGGGGCTTCAACCCCCGCCGTATTCGCATGTTCGCGCTCGGGATTGTAGCCCGTGATCAAGCGCGCGCCGGCCTGATAGGTCATCCAGTTCCACAGCCAGTTTAAGGCGACCGCGAAGCGGTTTCTCAAGCCGATTAGAAAGTAGATATGCGCGATGCCCCAGAAGAGCCAGCCCGCAAAACCGGTCAGCGTGAACGAGCCGACCTTGACGACGGCGGCCTTGCGCCCGATCGTTGCAAGGTCGCCTTCATGCCTGTACCGGAAAGGAGCGATATCCTTCCCTTCTAACGCCGCCACAATCCTTCGCCCGGCATACTGCCCCATTTGTTTGGCCGCCGGAGCAATGCCCGGCGCAAGCTCGCCGTTCTCCCTGCGAAACGCTGCAGTGTCGCCAATTGCAAAAATATTTGGGTAACCGGGTACCGAGAGATCGTTGTTCACTTCGATACGCCCGGCCTTGTCCGCCTTGACGCCGAGCCATTTGGCGGCGGGGGAAGCGACGACCCCTGCAGCCCAGATAATGGTAGCGGCGTCAATGCGGCCCTTCGTGGTGTCGACGCCCTTCTCATCGCAGCCTGTCACAGCCGTTGATGTCTGCACCTCCACGCCCATCCGGGCCAGGGCGCGCGCCGCGTAGTCGCTCAGCTTCTCAGGCAGGGCCGGAAGAATTCGCGGGCCGGCCTCAAGGAGAATAACGTGAGCGTCGCCAGCATCGATATGCCGGAAGTCGGGTTGGAGCGACTTCCGGGCAATCGTGGCGATCGCCCCGGCCATTTCTACGCCCGTCGGACCTCCGCCCACGATCGCGAATGTGAGGAGCGCCTTGCGCTCCTCTTCGGTATGGGCGAGTTCCGCCTTCTCGAAGGCGAGGAGCGTATCGCGGCGGATTGTGGTGGCGTCCTCTATGGTTTTCAGGCCCGGCGCGGCCGCGGCCCAATCTTCGTGCCCGAAATAGGAGTGCGTCGCTCCTGTCGCGAGAATGAGGAAATCGAAAGGAAAACGTCCTGAATCCGTCAAGACGAGATGCTGCTTCGGATCGACGCCTGTTACGTCGGCCATCAGAACCGTGACATTGCGCTGCCGCCGAAAAAGGGCGCGGATCGGCCACGCGATATCCGCCGGAGACAGCGTCGCCGTCGCCACCTGATAAAGCAGGGGTTGGAAGCAATGGTAGTTGTGCCGGTCGAGGATGGTGATGTCCACGGCAGCGCCCCGCAAAGCCCTCGCGGCATCGAGTCCCCCAAAGCCGGCGCCGACGATAACGATCTTCGGCCTTGCGGGATCACCTTGAGACTTATCGGAAGTTCCAGCCCCATCATGCTTGAAGTTAACTGTCATGGCGCGCCTCTTCCTTATGGGACAATTCGACGGACAACGTGCGAGCGGTTAGGGCGTTGCCGGGAAGTGTGCGGTTAACGCAACAGGTTAACGGCAACGTTAATCCGGGTACGCATTTCGGCTACCCACGGCGTCAACTTTCCCTTACAAACGCGAGTAGTGAGAGTAGCATCGAGTACACGTGTTCAGAGCAGGTAGCGTAACTCAATGTCGGATTTGTCTTTGTTCCCGTCCCGATTTGACTATGCGTGCAGAGCCAAGAGAATGTCCCCGAGGGAAGTTGCGGTGCGAGCAGGCCTTCCTGGAGACGCTGGCCGAGATCTCCACGTAACAGCCATCCATCTTCCACTTTATCGTCTTTGCTACGTCGCGGACGCCCTTGACGTAAGCCTCGATTGGCTCCTCGGCCGGGGGGCCGAAACGCAGAGGCACAGCGAAGCGGCGCAACATTGGCGCTAAAATTCTTACCGATCCGACCTCGTCTTGGCCGCCTCGTAAAACACGATAGCGGCGGCATTAGAGATATTCAGGCTCTTGATGGGCCCGGGCGCCGAAAGGGCGTAAACAGCGTCGCATCCTTCCCGGACGAGACGCCGCAAGCCCTTATCCTCGGCCCCAAAAACAAATACGGCGCGGGGTGAAGCGACGGCGGACCGCTCAAAGCGGTCCGCCCCTTCCGAGTCGAAGCCGAAGCATTGAAATCCTTGCTCTTTCAGCCGTTCAAGGGCCCGTGACAGGTTGACCGTGGAGACGACCGGCATATGGTCGAGCGCACCCGAGGCGGCCTTTGCCAACGTTCCCGAAAGCGGCGGGCTGTGCCGGTCCTGGACAATCAAGGCCGCGACGCCGAAAGCGGCCGCAGAGCGAAGCACGGCCCCGACATTATGTGGATCGGTGACCTGATCGAGCATCGCAAGCGCGGCCGGGGCATCTTCGGGCAGGTTCACGAGGAATTCCTCAAGGCTTGGCTGCACGAGCGGCTCGACATGCAAGACAGCGCCTTGATGGACTGCTCCGCCGCCAACAAGCCCGTCGAGATCGGGCGGAAGCAATGGGGTGACGGGCGCCTTGCGCTTGGCGATCAGCGGCCCGAGCTTGGCAGCCGCATTATCCGTCAGATAGGCATGGAGGATGATCCGCTTCGGATTGGATAAGGCGGCTTCCACAGCGTGCAAACCGAAGAGCGCTTGGTCAGCCGGAATCGGCGTAAGTCTTCCTCGCTGCACTTCTGCGCCGCGCGGCGTAGCTGCGTGTGAACGCTGAAGCACCTTATTCCTGAACTTGGGACGCGCCATGAATGCCGATCCTCGCTTGAGCGAACCTTGCCACAGAACTCATAAAGTCATATCAAAAACCCACAAAGCGCTTTAGCGGCGGCCCCCATAGCAAGCGTTCCGCTCAGCGGGAGGCACGGTCGAGCGCCCGCTCCCGGCACGGTTGAAAGAGCTAAGCGCCATTTCCCGCCAACGAATAGAACCCCTCCTGATGGCTCTATGCCTCTAAACGGGCCTCGAAGCAGACGATGGCAATGAGATCAAAACTTCGAAGCCTTTTCCCTGCGAGGGAATGCTCAGGCAAATGTCGCCGCCATGCGATTGAACAATGTCGCGCGCGATCGTGAGACCCGAGCCAACGCCGCCGCTGCCGCGGTTGCGCGCATGGTCAAGACGGCCGAAAGGCTTGAATGCGAGATCGGCTTTGTCCGCAGGGATGCCAGGTCCATCGTCAGCGATTGAAATCACCGCGCCGTCGGTAGCAAGCCCGAGTTGGACGCGCGCTCTAGCTCTTTGTCTTATCGTGCGTTTTATCGGAAAACCGCTTCACACTTTTCCGAACGCACTCTAGCGGTCCGATTCCGACATTTGCGTCCGCCTGCAGCCTACTCGGCGCTGAGCATTTCAAGCAGCTTATCGCGGACGTGGTGTTTGGCCTCCTCGGCCGTGACCTTTTTTCTCGACGCGTCCGTGACATAGAACACGTCAACGGCCTTTTCGCCGAAGGTCGCGATATGAGCTGAAGATATGTCGAGGCCGAGGTCGCTCAACACGCGCGACAGGTCAAACAGAAGGCCGGGCCGGTCGAGGGCCTGGACCTCGATTACCGTGAAATCCTGCGAGCCTGCATTGTCGATTACGACGTCAGGCGGCACCGTAAAGGCTCCAAGACGCGGCTTGGGACGGCTTGAGCGCACTTTCTGCCCATCGATAGAACGCGCGCCTGAAATGACGTCCCCTATGACACGCGCGATTTTCTGCATCTGAAGGATTTCCTCGCTGTCCTGGGAATAGCTGCGCTGGAAAAGAAGCGTGTCCAAGGCGAGCCCATCGCGAGTCGTGGAGATTTGCGCCGAGGCGATGTTCGCTCCCGCAGCGGCGCATGCGCCTGTGCACTGCATCAGAAGCCTCGGATGGTCCCTCGTCACGAATGTAAGTTCGGGGGTGGGGTGGTTGACATCGCAGCATCGGACGTCCGAGGCGAGCGGAACACCTTCGGATTCAAAGCGGCGGACGAGATGCGCGTGCTGGACTTGCCGGGCGGTATCGGTCCTGAGCCAATAATCGGGCTCGTGACGCTCGATAAAATGCTCGACCTCCAGAGCCGGCCAATCTCGAAGCGCTTCCCGCAGGCGCATTTTCGCATCCGCGATCCGAGCCTGCCTGGGCGCCTTCGTGTGGCCGCCCGCCAGGAGCGGCTCCGTATCATAATAGAGGGACCGCAGGAGCTGGCCTTTCCAGCTGTTCCATGTGCCTGGACCGACCGCGCGTATGTCCGCCACCGTCAGCAGAAAGAGCAGTTTTAGCCTTTCGGGGCTTTGCACGATGTCGGCGAAATTTTTGATGGTCTGCGGATCGGAAATATCGCGGTGCTGCGCGGTCTGGCTCATGACTAAATGATATTGGACAAGCCACGCCGCGGTTTCCGCTTCCGCAGGGGAAAGACCTAATCGCAGTGCGAGCACACGCGTTAAGGCGGCGCCTACGATGCTGTGGTCGCCTTCGCAAGCTTTGGCGACGTCGTGCGTCAGGACCGCAAGATAAAGCGCACGGCGATTCTGAATATCGCCGATGATTTCCGTCGAGAGCGGAAGCTCGGCGCCGAGCCTACCCTTCTCAATCTCGGCAAGAATACCGACGGCCCGAATCGTGTGCTCGTCGATAGTATAGTGATGGTACATATTGAACTGCATCATCGCCACGACCCGCCGGAAGTCGGGAATGAAGCGGCCTAGAACGCCAGCCTCGTTCATAGACCTGAGAGAGGTCTCGGGAGCGTTCCGCGAGGTCAGAAGATCGAAAAAAAGCTGGTTGGCCTCCGGATTCGCCCTGAAGGTGTCGTCGATCAGATTCAGAGATGACCGGATGAGCCGGAGGGCTTCAGGGTGCAGAAGCAGATTGTTGCGCTCGGCTTCGATGAAGAACCGGATGAGGTTCAGCGGATCTTTCTGGAAGACATCGGGCTGCTTGACATTCAACCGGCCGTTGTCGAACCGGAAGGCGGTCGTCGCGGCAAGCTTCGCCCGTGAGCTCCAGGGCAGCACACCGTAGAAATCGCTCAAAGTCGGCACCGTCTTGAGCTGCCTCAGTTCGAGACTTGAACAAACTGTGCGCGTGAGGTCGCCAACATCCTTTGCGATTAAGAAATAGTGCTTCATGAAGCGCTCGACGCCCAGAAGCCCCTTGCGGTCATGGTAACGAAGACGGCGCGCCATCTCGGGCTGCACATCGAAGGACAACCGTTCCTCCGGCTTTCCTGTAAGAAAATGCAGGTGACAGCGTATCCTCCAGTGGAATGCCTCGCAGTGATGGAAGGTCGAAATCTCCTGCGGCGTAAAGACCTTGTTCTCGGCCTGCCCATTTTTTCCGGGGTTGAGGTAAGCCGCGAGCCAATGAAGCATGTTGAGGTCGCGCAGTCCCCCTTTGCCTTCCTTGATGTTCGGCTCCACCTTGTACCGGGATGCGCCCGCCCGCTGCAGCCGCTGTTCGCGCTCCGCAAGTTTCGCCGCGATGAAATCACGCTGCGAGCCCTGCACGATATTGGCGATGAAGCGCGCCCACAATTCGCGAAACAAAGCGCCCTCGCCATAGACGAGCCGCGCGTCCAGAAGCGCTGTTCTTATCGTCATGTCCTCCCTTGCGGCCCTCAAGGTCTGGTCGATCGCGCGGGTGGCATGGCCAACCTTATAGCCGAGGTCCCAGAGGAAATAGAGAACGGATTCGACGATGCTTTCGCCCCATGCTGTTTGCTTGTACGGCAGAAGAAAAAGCAGATCGATATCCGATGACGGCGCCAGCATTCCGCGGCCATATCCGCCCGTCGCGACAATGGCCATATGCTCTGCCGCCGACGGATTTTGCGCCCGATAAAGATAGGTCGTGGAGTAATCGTAAATGAGCTTGATGAGCTCGTCCTGGAACGTCGCGAGAGCCTTCGCGCACGCGCAACCATCGCCTGTTCGCAAGAGCAGCGCTTGTGCTTCGGCTCGAGCGTTTTGCTTCAGTTCCTTGAGCCGGCGAAGCACACGCGCCCTTATCTTCGACGGCGTTTCGGTTCCTTCCCGCCAGTAGGAAGCGAACTCGTTACGAAGAGCGGCCGGGTCGAAATAAGGTGGGGTCGGGACGTTGATCTGATCCATCGGGCCTGTCTTTGCCGTTTCCGCCCAACTTACATGATTGTCAGGCCCAGGCCTACCGTCACGTCAGGGATGCGGTAAGGGCAACTTAGGGTGGGATAACCGCCGCCGCCCGATCAACTCAAGACGGCTTTGCGTCCGAATGGCGGGTGACCCAGCACGATCTCGTATGCAGCCTCATTCTGCCGCTGACGACAATGGCGGGGCGACAGCCTCCAAAGGCTTTCGCTCGGCGGCGACGCCCCAGACCGCCTGGATAACGGCAGCAAAGATCATCAAGCCCGCGCCAAGAAGATAACCTTGGAAGACGCTCGCGCGCTCGCCGGTTTCGATCAGGCTGCCAAGCAGATAGGGCGCGCCCGCGCCGCCGATCGCCGTCCCAAGCGCATAGAAAATGGCGATGGCAAGCGCGCGAATCTCAACTGGAAAAACCTCGCTCACGGTAAGATAGGCGCTTCCGGCGGCAGGCGATGCGAAGAAGAAAACCAAAGCCCAGGCGATGGTTTGCTCCGTTGCGCTCAACTGATCCCGGAGGAAAAGCCAGCCGCTTATCGCAAGCAAAACTCCCGATATCGCATAGGTGAAAGCGATCATCGTCTTCCGGCCCACGGAGTCGAAAAGAGGGCCAAGGATCAGCGGGCCAAGCACATTGGCGAGCGCAAACGGCAAAATGTACCAGCCCACATCGTGGACGGAAACATTATAGAATTTCGTAAGGACAAGCGCGTAGGTGAAGAAGATCGCATTGTAGAAAAACGCCTGCGACGCCATCAGCGTGAGCGCCACCAATGCGCGGGTACGATAGGTCACGAAGATCGTTTTGAACACTTCCGAGAGCGGCGTATGCGTTCTTGGGCGCACGCGCATGGGCTTCAACCCGGAAGCATCCTGAAAATGCGCGCCATGCTTTCGCAAGCCCGCCTCGATATCGCCGACGACCTTCTCGGCCTCCTCTTCGCGCCCGTGGATGACAAGCCAGCGCGGACTTTCCGGGAGAAATGAGCGCAGGAAGAGAATGCCGAGGCTGAGAACCGCGCCGATAAAGAACCCTAGCCGCCAGCCGATCTCGGGATTGATGTTTGCGGGGTTGAGCAGCACGATCGAGCTTACCGCTCCAAGTGCGCCCCCGATCCAGAACGTCCCGCCGAGCGCCAGATCCGTCCAGCCCCTGTATCGCGCCGGGATCATCTCCTGGATGGTCGAGTTGACGGCGCTGTACTCGCCGCCAATGCCCGCGCCGGTGAGAAAGCGGAATGCACAGAAGCTCGCGAGGTCCCAGGAAAAGGCGGTCGCGGCCGCCGATAGGAGATACAGCCACAGCGTGACAAAGAACAGAAGACGCCGGCCAAGCCGGTCTGCGAGCCAGCCGAACACAAGTGAGCCAATGACGGCGCCTGCGAGATAGAAGCTCGACGCGAGTCCGACTTCGGAATCGGTTAAATGCAAGACTGGGCTTGCCTTGAGCGCGCCCGCCACCGAGCCTGCGAGCGTAACCTCAAGCCCGTCGAGCACCCAGGTGATGCCGAGCGAGACCACTACGAGCGTGTGGAACCGGCCCCACGGCAAGCGGTCGAGACGCGCAGGCGCGCGAGTCTCGAGGACCGCCGGTTGCGCGTTGGCTCTGTCGATGATGTCCTGCATGGATCGCCTTTCAAGGCTTGAAACCTGAGAAAGCGAAAACGCTCCCCCATGCCGGAGGCAATGCCGCAGAGGCACGGCTCGCTTTGGGGGCTGTTGGTAAAAGATCATTGAAGATTGGGTTTGTTTCGTAAAACAGGCATATCTTTCTAAGTCAGTATATTTTGCCTGTCTTAACCTTTAAGAGAGCTCACGGCAGGCGCCCTAGCTCGGATCGTATCTCTTCAAACACATTATCCTCTATCCCGAGCAACCGGACGTGTTCGGCGAGATTATCGAAGTATTCCCGGTTCGTCCCAAGGCGGCCTCTTCCCGCTGCAATGATGGTGGCGGCTTCGGCGCCGCTAACATCGGCAAATTCCGGGCTCGATCTGTCCACCACGAACGCGAGCGCTTCGACGGGGCCTTGCGGCGTTAACACCGGCCGGAACACCGGCGTGTAGCCATGACCAATCATTTCCCGCATCCAGAGGATTTCCGTCTCCCGGTCCACCAAATTGGCCGCTAGCCGGAACGCCAGGCCGTGGCATTCCCCGCCAAGGTCGAGGGCGGCCATTAGGGAAGGAGCTTTCCTCGACCCGCGGCCGATTGTGATTTTCAGACAGAAGCGCCGATGGAAGCCCGCAAGGGTCGCTCGTCTGATTTCGACGATGTGGATCGCGGGATCCCACATCAGCGACCCGTAGGCGAACACCCAGAGGTCGGCGTCGAGCCGCCCGGCAAGCGCAGCGCGCCGCGTGGCTTCACGATCCTCGTG
>JBAVVQ010000324.1:0-2893 GCA_049697375.1 Rhodomicrobium sp. | reverse complement strand
CGACGACGATCTGATCGCTGCGCTGAAGTCGGGCCAGATTGGCTATGCGGGGCTCGATGTGTACAAAGGCGAGCCGAATATCCACCCCGGCTATTATGAGCTGGAAAATGTTTTCATGCTGCCGCATATGGGCACATCCGTCATTGAAGCGCGCAACGAGATGGGCTTCGCCGCGCTCGACAATATCGACGCCGCGCTCGCCGGCCGGGAGCCGCCTTCCGCTCTCGTTTAATTCTTCATGTCATCCCGGAACGGCGCTTGCGCCGTATCCGGGATCTTACAAAACGCTTCGGTTCGTAACGGCCCCGGATATGCGCGAGGCGCATTCCGGGGCGACGTCCAAAGGGACGATAGGGGTTCCAACCGCCCAACTGAAGTGGGTCTGCGCATCGAAAGCCTGCATAAACCTGTGAAAACGGTCAGGCATCTGTTACTATGTCAAAAAGTAACACCGAGGGACACCAGATGGCGCCTTCGCCTACAACGAGCCTGAAGCTTGAGGCCGGCCTTAAGGAACGGCTTCACCGCTTGGCGACGGCGCGCCGCCGCTCCTCGCATTGGCTTATGCGCGAAGCTATCGAGCAGTACGTCAAGCGCGAAGAGGCTCGCGAGCGGCTAAAAGAGGATGCGCTGGCCGCATGGGCAGACTTTGAGCGCACCGGCAGGCACGTCACAGCCGCCGAGGCTGATGCCTGGCTCGAGCGTCTCGAAAGAGGCGAGGACGCGGAGCCGCCCCTGCCGCACGCGTAATTCATGCTGCAATTAATTTGGACGCCGCCCGCCTTGCAGGACGTGGCTCGGCTTCACGCTTTCCTTGCGCCGAAAAATCCAGATGCCGCGAGGCGAGCGGTTCGCGCGATCCGCCAGGGCGTGCAAACGCTTGGCGCCCATCCGGGAATTGGACATCCGATCGAAGACATGCCGCCGGAGTTTCGCGACTGGTTCATTCCGTTCGGGCAAAGCGGTTATGTTGTACGCTATCGCTTCGAGGGTGAGCTCGTCGCCATCCTGGCCGTGCGTCACGGGAAGGCGGCGGGATATTGATATTCAGCGCCTGATAGCGATGATCAGGTTGAATCGCAGTCCATCGCCGCTTCAAGGCAATAAATTCACTTGTGTCCCGCCGTAAATTGCGGAAGTTGCGCCATCGTCCTCGATCCGGATTAGAGCACTATGCCAGACCTTCTCCTCGAACTGTTCTCAGAAGAAATCCCGGCCCGCATGCAGGCGCGCGCGGAAGCGGACCTTGCGCGCATGATGGCGGAGGCGCTGACGCAGGGCGGGCTCAAGGCCAACTCGACAAAAACCTATTCGGGGCCGCGGCGCATCGTTTTCATCGCCGAGGGCGTACCCGCGCAGTCGGCCGCAACCGTCGAGGAGCGCAAAGGTCCGCGCGTGGGCGCGCCGGAGAGGGCGGTCGAAGGCTTCTTGCGCGCGGCGGGCTTGAAGAGCCTCGATGAATGCCAGATCGTGAAAGACCCGAAGGGCGATTACTATCTCGCTCGCGCCGAGAAACCCGGACGCTCCGCGCCTTCCATCATCGCCGAGGCCGTGCCCGAAATCGTCCGCAAGTTCCCCTGGCCGAAATCCATGCGCTGGGGCGCAGGCCGCATTCGCTGGATCAGGCCGCTGCACTCCATCCTTTGCCTGTTCGACAACAAGCCGGTCGAATTCGAGGTCGACGGCATCAGGAGCGGCGACGTCACCTATGGCCATCGGTTCCTCAGTGGCGAAAAGGTCACGCAGCCGAAATCATTGAAAATATCTAAAAACTCAGACTATGCCGAGGCTTTATTACACTCTAAAGTTGTGGTCGCAGGAGAAAATCGAGCAGGGGATATCCTTGAGGCCGCGCGCAATGCAGCCTCGGAAGTCGGGCTCGCTCTTGTTGAAGACCACGGGCTGCTGGCTGAGAATGCGGGGCTCGTCGAGTGGCCCGTGGTCCTTTCAGGCGCATTCGACGAGAGTTTCCTCGAAGTGCCTGAAGAAATCCTGATGACGTCCATGAAAATGCATCAGAAGTGCTTTTCACTGCGCGATTCCAAGTCGGGAAAACTTGCCAATCGCTTCATTCTCGTTTCGAACCTTGAGGCTGAAGACGGCGGCAAGGCTATCGTCGCCGGCAATGAGCGCGTGATCCGCGCGCGGCTGTCCGACGCCAAATTTTTCTGGCGGAACGACTTGGGCCGCCCCCTCGAAAAGCTCACTGAGCTTCTGGGACAGGTCACGTTCCACGAAAAGCTCGGAACACAACTTGAGCGTGTTGGCTGCATCAAGCGCCTCGCGCGCGAGCTTGCGCCGTCGGTAGGCGCTGACCCCACCGATGCGGAGCGCGCTGCGCATCTCGCCAAGGCCGATCTCATGTCGGAGACGGTCGGCGAGTTTCCCGAACTTCAAGGCATCATCGGTCGCTACATCGCGCTCGCGCAGGGCGAGAAACCCGCCGTCGCGGACGCCATCGCCGAGCATTACAAGCCGCAAGGACCATCGGATGCTGTGCCGTCGAACCCGGTTTCCATCGCGGTGGCGCTGGCAGACAAGCTCGACATGCTGGTCGGGTTCTGGGCCATCGACGAAAAGCCCACCGGCTCGAAAGACCCGTTCGCGCTGCGCCGAGCCGCCCTTGGCGTCATCCGCATCATATCGGAGAACAGTCTTAGGATCAGACTTACCCAAGCTATCGAGAATGTAACAATTTCGCTGATTATTAGCTGCAGACCTGAGAAAGGTTACGCTAGCCTTGCAGCTGATTTTGATGCCCAATTCGACGAAGGTCCTAAACCATGGCATAATTATCCATTTAAAACTTTATTAGATTACGACGGATTTATTTCAGAAAATGCGGAAGACATTGGATATGCACAAATTGGCCAGCCTAACGATATTCCTGAGC
>JBAVVQ010000323.1:0-1685 GCA_049697375.1 Rhodomicrobium sp. | reverse complement strand
GCTTTGGGGCGCGCCCCGGCCAGTTTGCAAGTATTACGGCGTTTATCCGAAGGCATTCGTCACTCCGTTCGCGTTTAAAGCCAGCCGATGAAGAAAAACATCATCAAAGCAGCTACAGGAGAACTATCGTTGTTGCGCTCTCCTCAAGCAATATTTTAAAAAGCATCATTACCATAGCCATCCTGCATAGAAAAACTGCTCACAGGACATCACAGTGAGCCATGGACCAGACCGGTCCCCGGCCTTGTCATAACCTCGACAAAGACAATCCTTGCCCCCTACCTTATTCGGTGCTCATTACCATTCCGCACGCCGAAAGTGACGGCGGCAGCGTCTTCTCTTCCAAGACCAGCACATGGCCATCGGGATCAAGGATGGACGCTGAACAAACGTTATCGTTCAGGTATAAGGCGCTCGCGGAAAAACGCTGCACTTCAGGGGCGGCGAGGATCTCTTGCAGGTTGTCCACAACCAGCGTCAGATGCGCATGCGCAGCGTCGTCCGCGCGAATGCCGGCAGCCGGCCGGCCTGTTGCTGGCCTTTCATATTGGAGGAACTCGATCCCCGGCCCCTGCGGCGCCGCAGCCTGCAAGCCGGTGATGCGGACAACGGCGCCCGCAGCTCCGTCCAGCCGCTCTTGCGTCTCTCCCTCATTCGTCCCAGCATAAGCAGAGTGCAGCCCAAGAAGGCCTTGGTAGAAGGCAAGGCTTTTTTCGGTGGACGAGACGGTTATGGCGCTATGGTCGATGCCGAGGAACAGCCCCGTGCGCCCGCGCCAGAAGGCCCGCCCCTGTCCGGGCGGGAACCACAACAACTCCAGCGGGTGACCATCGGGATCGCGGAACTTGAAGGCGTGCACACCGCCATTGCGTTCTGGCAAGGTCTCGGGGCCGTTGAGCGAGATCGGCTGCACGCCAGCCGCGTGGACGCGGGCGTAAGCAGCGTCCATGTCAGATACAACGATTGCGAAATGCTGGAACCAGAGATCGGCGCTCTGGCTATCGGGGGGATATGGCCGACCAGGGCGCGCGAACTGCGTGAACTCGACCTGTTGATCACCGAGCTGCATCGTCAGCACATCCACTGGCCCGGCCGGCAAGCCGAACAGAGCATTCAGAAATGAGTCTTCCAGGCGCCGTCGCGTAACGGTACGCAAATCGAGCGTGTCGCGATAGAAGCGCTCCGTGCGGTCGAGATCGAAGACAGTAAGGCCAATCGCACGTAGGGCAAGCACCGCCGCATGGCTGCACGCGGCGGGGGCAAGGGCCGATGCGGGAGTGGCGTTCATCGCTCCAATTCCCCGAAAATGAGCCAACGGTCCTTCCCAGCCTCGCTACTCCTGCGCGCAAAGTGAAATGCATATGCTGCATGTCATCGATAGCCGCGGCCTATCGGTTCTTCCGCCGGCGCAAGCCGCGGTCCCATAGCCGTGCGTCATCGAATCCAGATCCAGCGGATATTTCCTTTCGCGGCTGCGCTATTCAAAAATGTATCCCACGAGGTCATGCCGCACCGGCAGGACCGCCGCTTTATCCGCCATCCGGGAGCAAATGATGAATAAGAGTTTTTTCCCACCTATCGAGGATCCCACGCTTCCGCCCGTGGTGATGCCGTCCTGCCCGATCGAGCGTAAACTCAAAGGCCAGAAGGCGCTTGTGACAGGCGCGTCCTCCGGCATAGGCCGC
>JBAVVQ010000322.1:0-1800 GCA_049697375.1 Rhodomicrobium sp. | reverse complement strand
GTGTTTACGCTGCTAAAAAATTGAGGTTGTCGATGTCTTCTCAACCCTATCTTAGAGCGGCGGACGATGGGACTTATGAACTTCTGGTCCCGTACGGCAGAGGTTCTGTACATATTCTTCCGTACTGCTTCCACACTGAGGAAGACGCGGCGATCTGGCTCGCCAGCCGCAAAGGCCGAGAGCAAATCCAGCAAATCCACCCGAAATATGAAAAAGCGGGAGCGCGTCAGCAGCCGTTATGCGCCTCAAACGCAGCCGGCCAGCATCCGCAGGAACTCGCTTTCGGGCACACGGCCCTCGAACACCAGTCTCTCGGTTCCCCAGCTGATTTTCTACTACTTTGAATCGGCGCTGAGCCCGAACCTCGTCTGGGTAAATCTGAACAAGATCGACTTCTCACCGGGCTCGGGGATACGCAGCGTTGCTGTCGAAAGCGATGCGGGTATGACCTGATCGGCACCAGCGACGCGGCTTTCAAACCGGCCAAGAATATTGCTTACATCGCTCCCTGATACGTTCCCTCACGGTGCGATCGTCGCGGTCAAAGAAGCCTGATCACGACGACCAACCACAATTTCTCACCGTAGTGTGAATTGGCACGGGCGTTCGACGCCGATCGGCACGCCGGGCGTTTGGCGTAGGCTGCCGCCGCGCTCCCCTTGCGCTTCTACGCCGGGCGGATGGAAGAGACCGCAAGCTTTCCAGACCGCTTGTCCACCTCGGTTTCGAAAGACACTTTCTGCCCTTCCTCAAGACTATACATGCCCGCTCGTTCAAGGGCCGATGCGTGGACGAACACGTCATTCCCGCCCTCGTCGGGCTGGATAAACCCGTAGCCCTTCGTTCCATTATAGAATTTTACCGTGCCAGTTTTCATGACCTGCGCCCTTGCCGCTTAAGCTCATCGTGCCGCCGCAACATAGCACAAAAAGCCATCGGGGAAACGAACCCCACGCTGACGGTTTTGCCGTTGGCGTGTAAGCGCCTCGCTTTGGCAGGAACGAGATTAGATCCCAGGTATCAGGGGACTCATCGTTTCCACTGTTGGCGCGGTCATTTTCTCTTCGTTGTTGGCCTTATCCGAAGATGATGACTTAAGACCGCGGGGCTGCAGCGATCCCGCGCTGCCCCATTCTTTCGAGGCCGGTCGGCGTGCCGGCGATCTTCCAGCTCTGCCAGGCTCTGGTCGCAGTACATCGCAATCACGACCCGGCTGGTCGACACCACAGAGCCCGCAAACTTTTCCTTCTTTTGTCACAAGAACGCCCGCGTGACCGTCCGAGCGATCAACCCTATGAGCCTGGGGACACGATAAAAGCGAGCGGTCTAGCCGACCTCGTCCGTCCAGACCTTGAAACTGACCAGCGTATTCGGCCCGAAGGTGTGAGTGATCGGCACGTCGGCTGCGTCGCGGCCCTGAGCGATCAGCACGCGGCCGATTCGCGGGATGTTGTTGCGCGCATCAAAGGTGTACCACCGCCCGCCGAGATAGGCATCGAACCAGCTGGCAAAATCCATGGGGCTATAAGGCGGTGGCATGCCGATGTCGCCGAGGTAGCCGGTGCAATAGCGTGCCGGAATGTTCATGCAGCGGCAGAATGTGACGGCAAGGTGCGCGTAGTCGCGACAGACACCCTTGGCTTCGTTGAAGACCTCCCAGGCGGTCATGGTCGCGCGCGCATACTCGTAGCCGAAGGTGATGTGGCGATGGACGAAATCGCAGATCGCCTGGACGCGCGCCCATCCCGGCGGCGAGCTTTCGAAGAGTTTCCAGGCCGCCTCCGACAGACGGTCGGTCTC
>JBAVVQ010000321.1:0-8290 GCA_049697375.1 Rhodomicrobium sp. | reverse complement strand
GACTTAGGCCGCATGAACGGGCACGAAACGCGGACGCTCCAGGAGATGGGGCGCGATGCCTGGAACGATTGGGCTTCGCAGGTTCTGAAATCGAAGGCCAATTTCGAGGAGGCGGGTGCATTTGCCCTGAATTGGTACGGCGAGGCCGACACGGATGAAACGCGGCTTTGGCTGAAGGTTGCGAATGCCGATTTCGCGAATGAGCATTTCGAGGATGAGATCGACTTCGAAGGCTTCATCTTTCCAGGCTCGGTCAATCTTTCCGGCGCGGTTTTCGATCGCCCAGTTTCTTTCGCGGGCGCCGAATTCCAACTCCCTGTAAACTTCAGCCATGCGCAGTTTCAAGCGGATACGACGTTCAAGGGGGCAAAGTTCTCAGGGCAGGCCGTTTTTGACGATGCCCTCTTCGAGGGTGTCGCCGACTTCGAGCGAACCGAGTTCCTCAAGGAGAAGAACGGCCCGCTGACCCACAGCGTGAGGTTCCAGCGGGCCCGCTTCGTCGGAAAGGCGGATTTCCGCTCCTCTGTCATGATCGGCAGCGCGGATTTTTCCAAGGCCCAATTCGCAGGGACGGCGCGCTTCGACGAGACCCGCTTCACGGCGGATACTGTTTTCGAGGGAGCGGTTTTCTCCGCGCCCGCCGGTTTCCACGCCAGCCGGTTTTTCGGCGCCGCGGCCTTCAAGGAGACCCAATTCACAGGCGAAGCCCGTTTCGCCGAAGCAGTCTTCAAGGGCGAGTGCCATTTCGAGCGCAGCCAGTTTTGGAACGATGCCTCTTTCCGGGAAGCGCATTTCGACAACGACGCGCTTTTTACAGACATGCGGGTGGAGGGAGCGTCACGCTTCAAGGGGGCAAAGTTCGCCATGGAGGCGAATTTCCTCGACGCTCGCTTCACCGGAAACGCAGATTTCTCGGACGCGGACTTCGGCGGCTCCTCGATTTTCCGCTCCGCCCATTTTGCCCAAGGCGCGTCCTGGGAGTGCTGCCGCTTTTTGAACGGAGCCGATTTTACCGCCCTCACATTGAGCAAAGCCTCGAGCTTCAAGGCAAGCCAGTTCGAAGGCGATGCCATATTCCGGGAAACGCATTGCGACGCGGCGGTCTCCTTTGCTGGCGCTCGCTTCAAGGCAAACGCCGATTTCTCGGCTTTTCAAAGCAAGGCCGTTGTCATGCTCGACAATGCGGACTTCAAGGCGGTGCCAGACTTTCTTCAAGCAAGCTTTCTGGAGCCTCCGAGGCTCGACAACATGACTGTCGCCGACCCGGTCAAGCGTTTCCCCAAGTGGAAGGACGCGGGCGTTCCCGATCCCAGGCGCTTTCTAAAATTCATGAGGGTCTGCGCAGACGCGGATGCGCCCGTGAAATATCGCCGCCTCAAAAAGTTGGCGTTCGAGGCGCAGGATCTGGCGCGCGAGCAGGAGTTCTTCGCGCAGGAACTCCGCTGCCGGCGATTTTGGCTCGACAAGCCGCTCGCTCGAGGGGCGGCGCGCTTCTGGTTCGGCTGGGTCTACGGCGGCGTTTCGGATTTCGGGCGGTCCCTCGTCCGGCCTTTTCTGCTCTGGGTGCTGTCGATCGCCATGTTCGCGATTTATTTCTTCGCTCAAGGCACAGGCGCAGCCTGGACGAAATGCGTTGTTGGCTCCTCCGATCCAATTTCGGAAGCGCTTTACCTCTCCTTCCGGAACGCCTTCCTGAAGATAGACTGGAACGACGCCGTCAACGCGAGGCGAACTCTCGGCTGTCTCTATGGCGTCGAATTTGGCGGGACGCTGGTTCTGCTGCCCGCCGTTTCGGCAATGGCGCTCGTCCAGGCGTCTGTGAGCTTCGGCTTTATCCTATTGTTTCTGCTGGCGCTTCGCAATCTGCTCCGGCTTCGATAGCGCCATGCGGATGCATATCTGCTCATGGGCGGATATTTCACGCGCTCGCCGATGCCTATCTTCGTTCAGTCCCTTGCGCTTCGCTTGGGATCAATCCCATGGCCGCGAATTTTCCTCCCGCTAAGAGCGTAGCTTTGGTGACAGAAGGCTGTTTTCGGATACGCTGGCCTGCCCTGTCCAACTCTTCAAAGCGCCCCATGACGCCATTTCAGATCATCGCCGCCGTTGTCACGCTCAGCGCGATAGGCGCTTACATCAATAATCGATATTTCAGATTTCCTCAGACCATCGGCTTGATGGCGTTTGCTTTCGCGGTCTCGTTGGTTACGATCATCCTGAGCCGGATCGGGCTTGCGAACCTTGAATCTCTCGGGCGGGTTGTCGGCAGCATCGACTTCTCCGATGTCCTGCTTCATGGGATGTTGTCGTTCCTGCTCTTCGCGGGGGCGATGCACATCAATCTCGAAGACTTGAAAAACGTTCGCTGGTCAGTTGGCGTTATGGCGACCGTGGGGGTCATCGGCGCGACGTTTATCACCGGAGCCCTGGTGTGGCAGGCCTCCCGCGTCGTGGGACTCGAATTGCCCTACATGCAGGCCTTGCTGTTTGGCGCTCTCATATCGCCGACCGATCCAATCGCGGTGCTGGCTATCCTAAAAGACTCCGGAATTTCGAGGCAGACCTATACCAGGATCGGCGCGGAAAGCCTGTTCAACGACGGCGTCGGCGTCGTCTTGTTCCTTACCATCCTCCAACTTGCGAACAGCGCCGAAGAGGTAAAGGTCGCCGAAGCCGCCGGGCTCTTTCTACGGCAGGCGCTGGGCGGCGCGCTTTTCGGGATTGCTTGCGGTTGGACTGTCTACCGGCTGCTGCTGCCAATAGACGATTACAAGGTTGAGGTTCTCCTCACGCTGGCCCTTGCGACGGGCGGTTACGCCGCTGCTGAGGAGCTGGTTCACGTCTCTGCGCCTATCTTCATGGTCACCGCGGGGCTGATCGTGGGCAATCATGGCCGGAACATTGGCATGTCTGAGCGAACGCGGGAGCGCCTGGATGTTTTCTGGGAGTTGGTCGACGAGGTGCTCAACGCCGTTCTATTTATCCTCATAGGATTGGAGATCGTGGTGATTAGCGTGGCCATCCCGCAAGTCATTCTCGGAATTCTTGCAATCCTCGCCGTTCTCGCCGGGCGTTTGCTTAGCGTTGGGATCCCGGCGGCGCTGATGGGCCTGCTAAAGGGGCCGGAGAAGGGGATCATTGCTCTTTTGACATGGGGCGGACTGCGGGGCGGCCTCTCCATAGCGATGGCCTTGTCGCTTCCCGCCGGCGCGCAAAAAGACATCATTCTGCCAGTCACTTACATCGTGGTGCTGTTCTCGATCTTGGTCCAGGGGCTCACGTTCAAGTCGGCCTTACCCCTTCTTCTCCGGCTGCCTTAGGTCAGGAGCCGTGCCCTTTCGTGCGCTGTCGACGGCCTGCTTTTCTCCTTCTTTTGTTGCGTCTGAAAGTTCGCGCCGCCTGAATGGGTTGCGTACGGGAAGACTATCGAGCCCCAGCGCTTCCGCCGCTTTTTTTGTCAACTCCGCATTCATCTCGGTGCCTGGAAGCGGCTGCGCCAACAGCCCTTCCTGAGCTTTCAGCACGACCTCCTTCCAGATCTCCGCCGGAAGGGAGCCGCCCGTAACGCCGCGCATGGGGCTCGCATTGTCGTTTCCCATCCAGACGCCGCCAACCCATTGCGCGGTGTAGCCGACAAACCAGGCATCCTTGAAGCTTTGGGTGGTGCCTGTCTTACCGCCTGCGGGGTAATGATCGAGGGACGCGCCGTGGCCAGTCCCGCCGGCCACAACCGCATTCAGCATATCGTTCATGGCGCTGATGTCGCGCGCGCTGACGATGCGGGGAGGGTCTTCTTTCGCCCGTTCGAACAGGATGCGCCCCTGATCGTCGCGGATCCGCTCGACCACCTTCGGCACCACGGCGAGGCCGCCATTGGCGAAGACGGCGAAAGATGACGTCATTTCGAGAAGCGTCGTTTCCGATGTCCCGAGCGCGAGCGTGAGGCCGACGTTGCGGGCGGTGCGAACGCCAAGCCGGTTCGCGACCTCTACGACGCGGTCGGGGCCAACGGCCTGCATCAAACGCACGGCGGCGACATTGCTGGAATGCGTCAGCGCCGTTCGCAGGTTGATTTTCCCGCGATAGGCGCCGCCGAAATTGGTCGGCTTCCAGCCCTCGGTCTCGATGGCGCTGTCATCGATCTGCGTTTCCGGCGTGAAGCCGCCCTCGATTGCCGCAAGATAGATGAAGGGCTTGAAGGCGGAGCCTGGCTGCCGCATCGCGCGCACCGCGCGGTTGAACTGGCTGTCGGCGTGGTTTCGGCCGCCGATCATGACCCTAACCGCGCCATCGGGCGAGAGCAGAAGAACGGCGGCCTCCGTTGCACGCGCGGTTCGTCCTTTCGTTCGCATCATCTCTTCGACGGCCGTGCGGGCCGCCTGCTGCAAGCCGGCGTCGATGGTTGTTTCGACGATCAGATTGCGGTCGGTATCGGCGACCAGCATCGGGGCCACCTCGGTCACCCAGTCATCAACGAAGCCGAAACCCGGCTTCGACGCCGGCGATTGAAGCTGCGGAGGATGGGCGAGCGCTTCCGCACATTGGTTGATGTCGATCTGATCGGTCTCGTATAGGATGCGGAGGATTTCTTTCGCGCGCATTCGCGAGCGATCCATGTTGGCGGTCGGCGAAAAATAGGATGGCGCCTTGATCAGACCCGCGAGCAGCGCGGCTTCGGCGAGCGTCAGGTTCTGCGGCTTTTTCGCGAAATAGGAATGCGCCGCTGCTGCGATGCCATAATTGCCGCCGCCGAAATAGACGCGATTGAGGTAAAGTTCGAGAATATCCTGTTTTGTGAAGCGACTTTCGAGCCAGAGCGCAAGAATGAACTCCTCGGCTTTCCGGCTCCAGGTCCGCTTCGGCTCAAGGAAGAGGTTCTTCACGAGCTGCTGCGTGATCGTAGAGCCGCCCTGGATGACTTCGCCTGAGCGCCAATTCCTGCCAGCGGCGCGCAAGAGGCCTATCGGATCGAGGCCGAAATGGTAGAAGAACCGCCGGTCCTCCGTCGCGAGCACCGCTTTGATCATCGCTGGCGGAATGTCCTTATAAGCAACGTAGGCGCGCCGCATGCCCCGTTCGCCGATAAACTCACCGCCCCGTGCGAGGATGGTCAGGTTTGGCGGCAAGCGAAGGATCATCGCCTGCCTGGCCTGCTTCGGATTGGGAAGCACGCTGGCGTAATAGGCGATGACGCTCGCGAGCGTCAGCCCAATCCAGGCGAAGGCTACGATCAGCCACGGCACGAGCCGCAAAAGCGGCCTATGGGCGTTACGCCGCGCCTCGGCCGATTTGGTGCAGAGCCATTCGAAGGAGCCGCGAATCGCACGCCAAAGCATCGTGAAGATGCTTCCCAGAAGGATGCCTGCGAGATGATATGCGGATGCGATGAGGACGCGAAAGTAAGCGATCGCGGACGCCGCAAACTCAGCGGCGAGCCTTTCGCCCTCACGCGCACGCAACTCCCTCACTCAACGCCCCGCAAACACTTAAGCCGCGCTGCCCCGCACGGCGCTTATGAAAAGTTATCGAGAACGGCTTAACGTTTCGTTAATCTGGACTTTGCGCGCCAACCAGCTGAGACTGTGGTTCGCTTCTCTGGCTAATACCGGCCCAACTATGAACTGACGCAGCTCAAACTCCTGAAGCTTGGCGCGCGCTCGTCAGCGTGCGGCGCCTCAAGATCGCCATCGCATCCGCATGCCCCATGAAGGGCCTGTTCGCGAACGCTTACCACCGCTTATGTTTCGCCGCGCGAGGCGACGGCTCAAGTCCGTCCCCTGATCAAACTAACATTACAAAGATTCAAGCACCCGTTCTCAAGAGCAGCCGAAAAGCCGCCCCTATCGAAGCACAGCGCAAGCTCCCTGCCGCCCCGCATCGGATACCAATCTCGGATCACCATTCCGGTGAGAAAATGCGGGTTAGCCCAGACGCTTCTTGTTGGCGATCGCCTGCGCATATGCGGCCTCGTAATGACCCGCACTGCGCTCCCAGGAGAAATCCTCGGTCATCGCCGCCTGGATCAACATCGCCATGTGATGCGGCCGGTCGTAGTAGGTGCTGACCGCCCAACCGACAGTATCGTGCACGGCTTGCTCCGTCGGCGTAAGGAATTTGAAGCCGGTGCCACTGCCCGTCGCCTCGTCGTACTGACGGACTGTGTCATTGAGGCCGCCGGTTGCCCGGACGATCGGCAGTGTGCCGTATTTGAGCGAATAGATCTGGTTGAGGCCGCACGGCTCGTAGCGTGACGGCATCAGGAAGAAATCGGCTCCCGCCTCTATCAAATGAGCGAGTGTCTCATTATAGCCTATGTAGCTGCCGACGCGTCCCGGATACCGCCCCGGCAAAGGCCCGAAATACCATTCGAGGCCCTTGTCGCCCGCGCCGAGGATCGCGAACTGCACGTGCATCGTCTCCAGTATTTTTTCCATAGAGGCAGCGAGCAGGTCGAGACCTTTCTGGGAGACAAATCGTGCAATGACGCCGACCACGGGAATCCGTGGGTTGACCTCCAGGATCATGCGTTCCTGCAGAGCGGCCTTGCAAGCTGCCTTCCCCGCAAGTGATGCGGCGTCGAAGCGCGCGGGGATCAGGGAGTCCCTAACCGGGTTCCATTCATCGGAATCGACGCCGTTGAGGATGCCCCAATAGTTGTCTCCCTTGTCGTTGAGGACAGGAGCCAGCCCGGCGCCGCCGACGTCCGTGCGCGTCTCGATCGCATAGGTGGGGCTGACCGTTGTCACCAGGTCGGCATAGACGATGCCGCCCTTCAGCATGTTGATTCCGCCGAAGTCCTCGAACTTGGCCGAAGTGAAGTTGTCCCGCTGCAGCCCGAGGTAGTCGTAATTCGACGCGGGATACTTGCCCTGATGACCGATGTTGTGGATGGTCAAGACGCTCGCCGCGCTGCCCAATACCTCGTCGTTCCAATGCCAGATCTTAAGGTAGGCTGGAGCCAGTGCGGTCTGCCAGTCATGGGCATGCACAATATCGGGGGCGAAGCCGATGTCGCGGCAAAATTGGAGCGCCGCACGAGTAAAGAAGCCAAATCGCCGAGGATTATCCCGATAATCCTCCATCTCAGGATCATGGTAGATGCCTTTGCGTTCGAAATATTTGTTTGATTCTATAAAGAAAAATCGTACTCCGGCAAATGTCGCAGTAAACACTGCGCACCATTCTTCGGTGTCGCCCATCCAGACCCCAAGCGGACTTAAGAACGGTTCAATCGTCCAGCGGCTAGCATCGATCGACGCGTATTTCGGCAGGACAACGATGACATCGTGACCGCGCGCGCTAAGATACTTGGGCAGGGCGCCGACAACATCGGCGAGTCCCCCTGACTTGACGAACGGGACCGCTTCGGATCCGAGGAAAGCAATTTTGAGTGGGGGAGCCATGCGGGTTCCTGCTAGAATGGGCGTCGTCGGATCATCTGCCGGTTAGTCTTTGTCGTCTACTTGATTCTCAAGCTTTAGCCGTCGCAGCGATGCTCGGGACGGGGCGGCAGGAAATCGATGAGCCTGGGCCGCGACAACCGGCCTGAGCGGCATTTCCTGTCCCGCTTCGGCGCAATTGGCGGCCTTTGCCTTCGTCGAGCAGTCGTCATTATAGGCGCTGGTTGGGACGTTAAAACGAGGCATTGCGCCGCCCCGAGAGTCACACCGAGTCTGTGAATGAGTCGCGGTGTGACAGTGTCTAAGCCGACGCCCGCATTCCTTCTCGATGCGGTGTATGCTTCGGGTTAACGCGTTTCGGTTTTGCTTTATTGGACAGATTGTTCGGATTTTGTTCTTGTTTTGTTCTTTGTTAGCTCACGCTATCACCACCACTTATGGCATTTGATCCATAGCCGTTAGCATCCGGGAAACAACCCGGCCCATCGAAATGACCGCCAACCGAAGGCGACGCTGAAGAACTCACCAAGAAGTACTGGTTTGGTAACGTCACTTGCTTGAGCAATGCTTCCCGCAAGTTGTTGTAATGGTAGCCGCCCAGCATTGCATGTCAAGAAATAATTGAAACCTTTCTCAAATATTCTCCTTTTGTTCCTTACCTACCTTTATGCAAGAATGCAATCGGCGCCGAGCCGCAAAACAAAGACTAGAGACAGATACGGCAAAATATATTACAAAAGATCACTCAATATTAGAGTTTTCTTCAGAGTCTGTCCACGAAGTTCATGAAGGATTGCAAAGTCGCCTGAGCATAATGCGGATGGAAGCGAGTTTGACGAAAGTCAGCGCGGTTCGCGTGAGGTTTTCAAAGTCCTTTGCGAGGCGGCGGC
>JBAVVQ010000320.1:0-1717 GCA_049697375.1 Rhodomicrobium sp. | reverse complement strand
GTCCGAGCGCGATGGCCCCGCCCTTCGGGTTGGTCTTCTCCGCGTTTAGGGCGAGGCCGCGCGCCACTGCGATGGCCTGTGCGGCGAACGCCTCGTTGGCCTCGATGACGTCCATCTGGTCGAGCGAGAGTCCGCTCTTCTTGAGCGCGAGCTTAGAGGCCGGAATCGGGCCTTCGCCCATGATTTCGTTTGGTACTCCGGCCACGGCGTAGGAAACGAGCCGCGCAATTGGCTTCAGGCCTGCAGCGTGCGCAGCCGCAGCGTCGGCCAGCACGAAGAAGGAGGCGGCGTCATTGACGCCGGACGCATTACCGGCCGTCACCGTGCCGTCCTTCTTGAAGGCTGGCCTGAGCTTGGCCAGGGATTCAGCTGTCGTGCCAGGCTTCACATGCTCGTCGGTGTCGACGACGACATCGCCCTTCCTTGTTTTCTTGACCACGGGCACGATCTGCGATTTGAAGCGGCCGTCCTTGATCGCGGCTGCCGCGCGACGGTGCGATTCGGCTGCGAACGCGTCCTGCTCCTCCCGCGAGATGACCCATTTTGTGGCCAGATTCTCTGCCGTAATGCCCATGTGTCCGGCGCCAAATGGATCGGTGAGGGTTGCGACCATCATGTCGACGAGGTTTGTGTCACCCATGCGAGCGCCAGTGCGCATGGCCGTCGAAATATAGGCGCCCCGGCTCATGACTTCGACGCCGCCGCCGATGCCAAAATCGCAATCGCCGAGCAGGATGTTCTGGGCGGTCGTGACGATGGCTTGGAGCCCGGACGAGCAGAGGCGGTTCACCGCCATGGCGACCGACTCCATGGGGAGGCCGGCCTGGATCGAGGCGACACGCGCCACATAGGCCGAGCGGCTTTCGGTAGGGATGGTGTTGCCCACGGTCACATAATTGATGAACTTCGGATCGGCTCCAGACCGGCGGATCGTTTCCTTCATCACGATGCCCGCCAGTTCGGTTGGCTCAATATCGGAAAGAGCTCCGCCGAAGGTGCCAACCGCCGAACGGGCCGCGCTCAAAACGACCACATCACGCTTACTCATGCTTCGCTCCCTAAGACATAATACATTTCAGCCGCTGGACATGATCCTCTGAGCTGTGCCTACGTTATACCGCATATTCCCGCATTCTTGCACCTGCAAATCGGATGGGGCGCAGGTTGTCCCGTGCGCTCCCTCTACGCCGAACATCACAAAACTTCAGCACTCTAGAGGGGTGCGAAGCCGTTCAGGGTCAACGACCAACGCTGTAACACGCAAGATTCCCTTGAAAGCCTGGAGCCATCCCACACATGGCGCCGGCACCGTCCGATCAGCCCGTGACAAATTGGCCGCCGTTTGCGGCTATTGTTGCACCGGTGATGAACCCAGCGTCATCGCTCGCGAGGAAGGCGACGCATTTGGCAATCTCTTCCGACTTGCCGATGCGACCGACCGGAATCTGCGCAATGATACCTTCGAGGACCTTTGCCGGGACAGCCAACACCATTTCCGTGTCGATGTAACCGGGAGCGACGCAGTTGACGGTTATGCCTTTGCGGGCGTTCTCCTGTGCCAGCGCCTTTGTGTAGCCGATCACCCCCGCCTTCGCCGCGGAGTAATTGCTCTGTCCTATTTGGCCTTTCTGACCGTTCATGGATGAAATGTTGATAATCCGGCCGGCCGAAGCCGCGGTCGCGCATTCCATTGATGATGGGCTGCACCATGTTGAAC
>JBAVVQ010000319.1:0-1950 GCA_049697375.1 Rhodomicrobium sp. | reverse complement strand
GCTGTTTTGATCCGTTCTCCCGCGTCGGTGAGCGCGTCCGGCGCGGCGCTCGCTTCCGCCTGTCTATCCGGCGCAGTCTCACCCGCTGGCGCGGCGCCGCCGCTCTCATGCGGGCGCAAGGCAAATTCGAGCGGCCAGGATTGCCGGATCCCTCGCGCCAGGCTACGGCATGATACCTGTAAGAGACCCAACTCATTCACTTTGGCGTTCAACGCGACGGGTATCGTACGGGGGAGTTCGCCACGCGCCGGTTGCGCGACTGTCGCGATCGTCTCTAGCGGCGGCAAAGTATGGAAGAGTTCGGGATCGAAGTCGACGACGTCGCCGGCCTTATTCGCGCCGTGACGGGTCGATGTGTGGATTTGGAAGCGCACGGGCCTGTTGATGCGAAGCTTCAGATCGAGGCCCGAGAGCTCAAACACCTGCTCGGACGGAGCCCCGTGCGGGAGAATGCAGACGAGCGAGCGCCTTTTGGCTTCAGCCCCGGATTTGCCGTGCGCCGCCTCTCTGTGTGTTTCGAGAAAGACCGCTCGCGCGGCGCCCGCCTCGATGCGGCGGACTTCGAAATGTTTGAGCTTGCCGAAGTAGGCCGCGCCGCGCGCAACCGCGAGATCGAACTCGGCATTTTCCAACACCTCTGGCCGGCAGCCCTCCTGCCAGAGCCCGATTTGGTCGCGAAGCCTGTCGCGCAGACGCTGGGGAAAGAGTGAGCCGCCGTTAAAGAGCACGGCATCAACGCGAGGACGGCCATTCAGAAATTCGGCGAGATGCCGTGTGACCGCGCTGTCGAAGGCATAGGGCAGACCCCATTCCCTTACCGCGCCGAGCGCCCGCCTCGGCCGGTCAGTCGCCCTGCAGGCGGGGAAAAATCCATTGAGAACCAGTTCTTCCAGTACCATGCGAGTCAGTTGAGCAGAAAGCGAGCCGGCGATGAGCCTCGAACCGCGCCCGGGAACCGAAACCGTAAACACTTCATCCGGCGCGCCTTCGCAGCCCAGTACGCTCTCCTTCAAAGACCGGCACCGGGCCACAAGGTGATCCCACTGCACGGCGGAAAGGCGCCCCTCGCCCGGTACAAGGCGCGGTTCGACGAGGTGCGCGATAGCGAGATCGACATTGTCGCCGCCGAGCAAAATGTGGTCGCTCACCGCGACGCGGCTGATCCTGGGATCACGATTGCCCTCAGGCGCGCTCAGTTCGAACAGGCTGAAATCCGAAGTGCCGCCCCCTACGTCAATCACCAGGACATGGCGAACGCCATTTTCCCGGTCCGGCAATGGATTGTCGCGGTCCTCTTGTTGTTCCAGCCACCGGTAGAAAGCCGCCTGCGGCTCCTCGATGAGACGCGTGTGATCTGGAAAGCCCGCTTCCTGCACGGCGGCAAGCGTGAGCCGCTGCGCCGCTGCGTCAAAGGAGGCGGGAACGGTGATGGTGATCTCCTGGGCATCGAACTGGAAGCCGGGGTCCTGCTCCGCAAGCCGGGCGTTCCATGCTGCGCGAAGGTGTTTTAAAATCAACGCCGACGCGAAAACGGGAGAAATCTTCTCCTCTCGCATCAGCTCATCCGATCCCCACGGCAAAAATGGCGCCGATCGATCGGCGGCGTGATGACATAGCCAGGACTTGGCGGAATGGACGACGCGCCCTGGCGTTTCGCTGGCCTTCTGCCGGGCGAGCCGCCCGACGACCCACTCGCCGCAACTAAGGCCACGGCCCCGGATTTGCGCGGCGACCGCCTCCTCCGCTAAATAGAGGAAGGACGGAACTGTGGAGGACTCCGTCACCGTGGACGCAGTATCCCACTGCGGAATTGCAAGAACCTTCGACTCCCCCTCTCCCGTGAGCGATGAAAACGCCAACGCGGAGTTGCTGGTGCCGAGATCGATGCCGATGCTGAACTTGGCCTGCGCCATCACCTATCCATACCAAAAAGCCAGAAGCGGGGGGACA
>JBAVVQ010000318.1:0-2890 GCA_049697375.1 Rhodomicrobium sp. | reverse complement strand
TCGCGCCTGCTTGTTCACGATTGAGGCCAATTTTACATGGAAAAAACTATACTGTCGCGTCTATAGATTAGCCAATTCTTCTGCTTAAAATATTGTCATCGTCCGCTATAACATACTGATGAATTGGAACTAATTGCTGGTTGACGCCGTTTTATGCATCGCGCAATTTTTGAACAATCGGCAACGGCGGGTCGGCAATTGAGGTGTTCGTACGCGCAGCAGATTTGCCGCCCAGTTTAAGCCCGCCTGCGCACAGTTTAGCCGAAGTCTTTATGAAAATTTGGGGGTCGTGCTAGCCAAATTTGAAGAGCACGCCGTAGCCGCCGCGGGGATACGACCACTCGATTTCGCCCGTAGGTTCGCCGAGCACGCGGCAGGTCCCGCATTCAAGGCATCCGTCTGGGATGATCTCCACCTGTCCTTTGCCGTTGAGGCTGTAGCAGCCTGCCGGGCAAAGCTTTAGCAGCGTGAGCAGTACCGCGGACGGCGTTTCATGCGGCGCGACACTGATATGCGGCCGGCCCGCGTCGACGAGATACCTGTTCTGATAAAGTTTCTCCTCCACGCGAGGAGAATTGGCCTCTTGCATCTGCATGTCCGTAGTCCTTTTCCACGTTAGCGCCAAGACCGCGCCAGTTTCCATGCGTCGCTCGCCAGTCCGCGCACGCCGCGCGTCTTGACAAAGGAGCGCAAAATTTCGCGTTCCTTGCTCTTCTTGTCCTTGCCGTCCACGCGCAGAAAGGTTTGGGCGGCTTTCGAGATAAGCTGGGGATAGGTTCCGAAAAGATGCTCGCCGGAACTGTGGAGAAAATCCGGAAGCCGTTTGTACTTCTTGAGATCCTTCATCACGAAGGATTCCTCGATCATCTTTTGATAGAGCGAGAGATTTTCAGCGATCATCGGCTCTTTACGGGATTTTATCTGGAAGATCGCTTCCGCAGCAAGACTGCCCGTGATCATGGCGAGGTTCGAGCCTTCGCGATGGACCGAGTTTACAAATTGCCCCGCATCGCCGACGATAAGCCAACCATCCCCAAAGAGTTGCGGCACAGCCTTATATCCGCCTTCGGGGATAAGGTGGGCGGCATATTCCTTCACTTCGGCGCCGGCAATGAGCGGCGCCACGGCGGGGTGGCGCTTGAACGCGTCGAGCAGCTCGTAAGGCGACATGCCTGATTTGCTCATGTCGGAGACCAGGCAGCCGATGCCCAGCGAGATGCTCTCTTTGTTCGTGTAAATAAAGCCAGTGCCGGCCATGCCCTTGGTGATCGTACCGGCAGCTTCGATGACAACGCCTTCGTCTCCCTTGATGTTGAAGCGCGCCTCGATCACTTCACTCGGCAGGAAGTGCATCTCCTTAACAGCAAGCGCGACGGTGTCCGGTTTTGGCACGGCGCGAAGGCCGGCCCGAGCGCCCAGCAATCCGTTCACGCCCTCGGCCATCACCACCACATCGGCGAGGATCGTGCCCCCGGCGCGGTCGGTCTTTACGCCGACAACCTTTCCGCCGCTGAAACAGAGGTCGGTCACGGTCGTCTCAAGGAGGATCAGCGCGCCGGCTTCGCGGACCTTCCGCGCGAACCACTTGTCGAACTGCGCCCGGATGATGGTGTAGCGGTTCGGCTTCTCTTCATTGAAGTCGTCCGAGCGGTAGTGCATGCCGGCGTAGGACGCATCGTCCATATACCACATACGCTGCTCGATGATGTGACGCTCCAGCGGCGCATCGTCCCGGAAATCGGGGATGATCTTTTCGAGCATGCTGGCGTACATGATCGCGCCTTGCACGTTCTTCGAGCCTGGATATTCGCCGCGCTCGATTTGCAGTACTTTGAGGCCGCGCCTGGCGAGCGTATAGGCGCAGGCGCTGCCCGATGGGCCGGCTCCAACAACGATGGCGTCGAATTTTTCTGCGGGCATGACTTGTGTCTCCTTTCCTAGCCAGGCCTCAAACGGCGAGCCGGACATGCGTGCTGGGCGAAATTCGCTGCCGGAACGCCGTGGTCAAAGCGGGCAGGAAGCGGATGGCATCGGTGACGATGCCCACATGGGCGAATTCGAAAATGGGCGCGTTCTTGTCGGTGTTGATCGCGAGGATCAGATCGGCGCCTTCGACGCCGACGCGGTGCTGAATCGCCCCCGATATGCCCGCCGCGATGTAGAGCTTCGGGCGGATGGTCTTTCCGGTTTGCCCAATCTGCCGGTCCGCCGGGATCCAGCCGCGCTGCACAAGCGGCCGCGAGCCGCCCCATTCCGCTCCGAGCGCGTCGGCCAGATCTTTGACGTGCTGGTAGTTCTCGGCGCTTCCGAGGCCCAGGCCGCCGGCCACCACGATATCGGCGTAGGCAAGGTTCGATTTATTGGATTCGCGATCCGGGATGAATTGCAGGATCTTTGTAACGATATCGTCTTCAAGAAGACCGAATTGGTATTCGATCACGGGCCCGGTCTTACCCTCCTGGCGCTCGGGCATGCTGAGCACGCGCGGCCTGACCGTCGCCATTTGCGGGCGGTAGTTAAGCGTGTAGATGGTGCAAAGAAGACTGCCGCCGAAGGTTGGGCGAGTGGCCGCGAGCGATCCATCGCTATCGACCGCAAGCTCGGTGCAGTCCGCTGTCAATCCAGTGAGCAGCGTGGTTGCGACCGATCCCGCTAAATCGCGTCCAAGTGTCGTGGCGCCAAGCAGCAGGATTTCGGGCTTGTAGGTGTTGACGAGTTCCGTCATGCACCGCGTATAGGCTTCGTTCCGGTAATTGGTCAGCACGGGGCTTTGCGCGAGATAGACGAGGTCGGCGCCATAGGCGAAGGCATCCGAAGCCGCTGCGCCCGCCGCATCGCCAGGGGCGCCCAACACGGCGGCAGCGAGTTGCACGCCAAGCTTATCGGCCAA
>JBAVVQ010000317.1:0-10853 GCA_049697375.1 Rhodomicrobium sp. | reverse complement strand
GGCGGGGCATGTTCTTCGCGCTGACTGTATTGAGCGCTATCTGGATTCCATTGTGGCTAATCTTCTTCCGCAATGACCCGGCGCAGTCGAGATTCGTCAGCGACGCTGAGTTGAAGCATATCCGCGGCGGGGTCGAAGCGCAGCGCGACCGCCACTCCGGGCACGTGCGGCACGGCTTTACCGACTGGCGCCTGCTGCTCACCAACCGGACGCTTCTGGCGAACTACTGGGCGTTCTTTGTGTTCGGTTACTTCATGTTCTTCTTTATGACCTGGCTGCCGAACTACCTGGCTCAAACCTACCATCTGAACGTCAAGGAAGTGGGGCTGTTTACCATCCTCCCCTGGGCCAGCGCGGCGGTGCTGCTGGTGGCGCTCGGCTATTTTTCCGATTATCTGCTGTCGCGCACCAGCAGCCTGCGGATATCCCGCAGCATGCTGATCGGACTCACTCAGCTTCTAGCGGCGCTTGCGGTGATCCCGATCGGCTTCACAAATAACCTGACGGTCGCGATTGCCTGTATTACTGTGGCCGTGGCCTTCAGCATGGGCGCCAATGCCTCATACTACGCGGTCAATGTTGACATCGTTCCGGGCCGGGCCGCCACGGCGCTTGGCATCATGGATACGGGTTTCGCGCTCTCGGGCTTTCTTGCGCCGGCGATTACCGGTTGGGTCGTCAACGCATTTGGGTCGTTTCAGTATGCCTTTCTGCTGATGGGCGTCCTGGCGCTGTCCTCAGTGCTGGTCGTACTCTTGTTCCATCGTCCAGACGAGGACCGCGCGGACAAGCCGCTGTCCGCCCCGGAGGCTTAGGAGATAGCCCCAAGCGTGAGCCAATGACGGCCTGCCCGGCGCAGAGCGTGGTAGGCCAAGATCCGTAAGGCGCGGATCTCGCGGCCACGCTCAGCGGGGCTATGATAGAGCAGGCGATCTGGGCACGGGCTTCGCACCGTGGCGTGGCTCATCACGCTCGACGTCGGCTCGTCGAGCGTCGATGTTGGCGGCTGGGACACGCACGAGAACCAGCAGGGCCGCTTCCAGAACAACGTGCCGGTCCGGCCTTGAGGGAGCAGCGCTAGAGGAACGCGCATCATGAACTGAGCGCCTTTGCTGGACCCTCCATCTGGCTCCGGCATTCAGGAAAATCTTAAAAAATGCCGCCTCCGTGCCTTCTGCGCAACATAAGAAAATTGATCCAATAAAACAAGGCATTAGCAAAGCCGAACAGCACACCGCCGCCAGGAGATTACACGCTGAACGTGTCTGGCTATTTATACACGCTTGCGTTGAAAAACAGCCGGTGGCATGCCTACTCCCGTGTTCCGCGTAAAACTTAATAGTACACAATGTTAGCGGGAATGTTATGTCAGTCGCAAAGTGTGTCCGTACCGGCGCCACTGTCCTCGGCCTCCTTCTTATGGCCGAAGCAGCCCACGCAGCCGACCCCTACTATTACGGGGGTTACAAAGATCAGCCAGCCCCCCAAGCCCTGCCTGCGCCATTCTGGCAAGGTTTCTATGCCGGCGGCAATATTGGCGGCCTCTGGTCGGAAGTCGATGCGGCTAACAATGTCGTGTTTGTGATGCCGGGCTTCACCGTGGCGGCCAATCAAAGCGTCAACGTTTCGGGCCTGTTTGGAGGCGCCCAGGCAGGATACAATTTCACAACGGGTAACTTTCTTTACGGCATCGAAGCTGACATTGGCTGGATGGATAACAGCGGCAGTCATACTTTCAGCCTCGCGGCGCCTGCCCGTTCGATAACGGTTACCAGCAAAGCAGGCTGGTATGGCGATATTTCTGCTCGCGGCGGCTTTGTTTATGCTGACGCCCTGTTTTATGCAAAGGGCGGTTTTGCGTTTTCGACCGGCGGCGCCAACGTGGCCGATTTGACCGATGGAATTAGCCAGGATAGCGGCGCCTTCACGGGCTGGACCATCGGCGCGGGCCTCGAGTACCTGATCAACCCCAGGTGGTCCGCGAAACTGGAATATCTTTATTTCGACCTAAGCAACAACAATTGCTGCTTCAGTTCGATGGGTCAATTCGACGACAGGGTATCGATGCATACCGTCAAAGCAGGTTTCAATTTCTTTCTCCATTCTCAGGTGACGCCTCTGAATTGACTCAAACGAAACCCGTTGTCTCAGACGCGCTCGCGATATTTTGATATGGCTGCCCGATCAAAACTGGGCTAAGAGAGCGGCCATTTCATGGGTCGCGTAGAATCGCGATCATGGGCATTCAGTGGGGACTCGATGTTGAACCTGCCGTCTCTTGAGCAAGCGAAGGTTTACGACAAGCCTTTTCCTTTTGTTGTTGTTCCTAATTTTATAAGCGAGCAGCATTTGGAGGAGATCGAGAGGGACTACCCGGCAATTACCAAGCCAGGCAGCTTCCCATTGGAGACGCTTTGTTCCGGCCCCAGATTTTCAAATTTCATGCATGAGCTGCGCCAGCCTGCTTTTCGCGAAATCATGGGAAGCAAGCTCGGCATCAATCTCGAAAAGCGTCCTGTCACGATCACTGTGCGTGGGCAGGCGCGAAGAACCGACGGACGAATTCATCTCGATAGCAAAAGCAAGCTGGTGACCGTCCTCGTCTATATGAATGGAAAATGGGAAGCCGATGGCGGCCGGCTCAGGCTTCTGAATTCACCCCACAATCTTGACGACTTGGTGATGGAAGTGCCTCCGGCCCGGGGCACGCTTTTAGCGTTCTTGAATGTTCACAACGCATGGCACGGTCATAAGCCTTTCCAGGGAGAGCGGCGCGTGGTGCAGCTCAACTGGGTTCGCAATAATTGGGTGGTTTGGCGCGAAAAAACCCGCCACAGCGTGTCGGCGTTTGCGAAAAGACTGAGCGCCTAAGGCGGGTTGCGTTCAGACAGCCTCACTCCCCTTCGTCATCCCCGAAACGCCGCAAGCGTTGTCGGGGATCATTGCAGGCGCTGGACGCCCGTTAGGGTCCCGGACAAGCGCTGAAGCGCTTTCCGGGACGACGACACACAGGGATGCGGCAGGCGACGCCAACGGAATGGGTTAAGACCCAGGCCGACCGGATTTGACCGGGCGTCGTCGTTTGCCACGGCGTTGCGGTTCTTCGCCCTCGTCGCCAACGACAATCGTCTTGCCGGCCTTGAATGTCTTGAGATCGGGAGCGGAGCGCGACGGCTTCGGCTTGCCGCCTGGCAACGGCCGCTCGGCATGAGGCCCCATTTCATCCAACGTGGGCTTGTGAGGCCGTGACAGCCGCGAGCTGCGCACCGGAACGCTCCACTCGCCGATTTTACGTTCTTTGCTCGTTTCAGGCGGAGGAGCGATCCGTGAGCCGAAATGCTCGGCGTTGTTCTCGGCCGCCAGGCCCCACTCCTCGGGATTGTCCGAACTCTCGCCTGCGTTAAACAACGGGCTTTTCGCCAGCGCCTCCCGCGAGCGCTTTTCGTCCGCTGCGTTCGTCCGCCGCCGTTTCGCGCCCGCGCCGCCTCCGGTCGTGGCCGTGGTGTCCACCGCGATCTGCGGCACATAGGAGGTGCGGCTGCCGCCCTCATAACGTCCGGCGCGATCTTCCACATTGGATTGCCGGGCGAGCGGGTCGTCCATGATGGTCATCTCGACCGCGCGCAGGCGCTTGACCTCGTCTCGCAGCCGCGCCGCATCTTCGAATTCGAGGTTTGCCGCCGCCTCACGCATGCGCTTCTCCAGATCGGCGATGACGGCCTGCAGATTATGCCCGACCAGCGGCGTCTGTCCGTCCTCCGCGAAACCGGCATCCACGGTCACGTGATCGCGCTCGTAAACACTTCCGAGAATGTCGCCGATGTTCTTCTTCACCGATTGCGGCGTGATGCCGTGCGCCTCGTTGTACGCCGTCTGCTTCTCGCGGCGCCGGTTGGTCTCGGCGATGGCGCGCTCCATACTGCCCGTCACCGTGTCGGCGTACAGGATGACCTTCCCGTCCACGTTGCGCGCCGCGCGCCCAATCGTCTGGATGAGCGACGTTTCCGAGCGGAGAAAGCCTTCCTTGTCTGCGTCTAGGATGGCGACCAGGGCCACCTCGGGGATGTCCAGCCCTTCGCGCAAGAGGTTGATGCCGATCAGCACGTCGAACGCGCCGAGCCGAAGATCGCGGATGATCTCGATGCGCTCCAGCGTGTCCACATCGGAGTGCAGGTAGCGCACCTTGAGTCCCTGCTCATGCGCGTATTCGGTCAGATCTTCAGCCATGCGCTTCGTAAGCGTTGTGACGAGCACCCGATAACCCTGCCTGATAACTTCCCGGCATTCGTCGATGAGATCGTCCACCTGCGTTTTCACCGGACGAATCTCGACAGGCGGATCGATGAGCCCGGTCGGCCGAATGACCTGCTCCACAAAAACGCCGCCGGTCTGCTCCAACTCCCATTTGCCGGGCGTCGCCGAGACAAACGCCGTCTGCGGCCGCATCGCGTCCCATTCCTCGAAGCGAAGCGGGCGATTGTCGATGCAGGACGGCAGGCGGAAGCCGAACTCCGCCAGCGTGGATTTGCGCCGGAAGTCGCCCCGGAACATGCCGCCGATCTGAGGCACTGTCACATGGCTTTCGTCGGCAAAGACGAGCGCGTTATCGGGCAGATACTCGAACAGTGTCGGCGGCGGCTCGCCCGGCTGGCGCCCCGTCAGCCAGCGCGAGTAATTCTCGATGCCGTTGCATGAGCCGGTTGCTTCGATCATTTCGATGTCGAATTGTGTCCGCTGCTCAAGCCGCTGCGCTTCAAGAAGCCGCCCTGAGGCGTTGAAACGCTGCAACTGCTCCTGCAACTCCTGCTGCATGCCCTTGATCGCTTGATGCAGCGTCGGCTTCGGCGTCACATAGTGCGAATTCGCGTAAACCTTTACGAGTTCGAGGTCCTGCGTTTTCTCACCCGTCAGCGGATCGAACTCGGCAATGCTTTCCACTTCATCGCCAAACATGCAGATGCGCCAGGCGCGATCTTCCTGGTGGGCCGGGAAAATTTCGATGGTGTCGCCGCGCACCCGGAAATCGCCCCGCGCGAAGCTCACATTGTTGCGCTTATATTGGATGGCGACGAGATCAGCCAGAAGCTGGCGCTGCGCCACCCGGTCGCCGACCTGAATGGTGAACGTCATCGCGGAATAGGTTTCAACCGAGCCGATACCGTAAATGCACGAGACTGACGCAACAATAATGACATCATCGCGCTCAAGCAGCGCACGCGTGGCGGCGTGGCGCATGCGATCGATCTGCTCGTTTATCGAGCTGTCCTTCTCGATATAGGTGTCGCTTCGCGGAATATAGGCTTCTGGCTGGTAATAGTCGTAATAGGAGACGAAATACTCGACGGCGTTGTCCGGGAAGAACGACTTGAACTCGCCATAAAGCTGCGCCGCCAGTGTTTTGTTGGGCGCCAGAACGAGCGCGGGACGTTGCGTTTCCTCGATGACCTTCGCCATGGTAAAGGTCTTGCCGGACCCCGTGACGCCAAGCAGAACCTGTTCCCGCTCGCGCTGGCGCACCCCCTCCGCCAGTTCGCGAATGGCCTGCGGCTGGTCGCCTTTCGGTTCAAAGTCCGATTTGATGACAAAGCGCTTCCCGCCTTCGCTCTTCTCCGGTCGCGGAGGGCGATGCGGCATAAAAAGCGGCATGTCGTTGCCGGTGAGGAGCGGATGGTCGCCGATCGGAGGCAGCTTGCCTTGAAGGTGCGATGGCAGCGGCATCGCGCCCGTCGGCTTCAAATTCCGAAGCGCGGGGATAAGATGCGCTGTGCTTTCCGAGGCGTAGGCCTGATGCTCGAACGCAGCTTGCGGCGCTTCAGCGAACCCGGTCGCCTCGCCGTCTTGCGTCTGCTTGAAAGTCTGTTTGTTCCGGGCCGATGACTTGGCCGCGCGCGGTCGTGGCATGCGCCATATATGTCATTGGATTCCGCATTCGGCTACTGTCTTGGATGATTGTCGGACAGCAAAAGAAAAGGCCGGCGTTGACGATAGCCAAGGCCAGCCTCGAACAATCATCGGCAAGACTTACGCCGCAGCGCTCTGCTCGTCTTCTTCGTCTGCGACGGGGCCTGAATCCAACCCCTTCGCGTTTTCATTGCGATCGACGAGCTCGATGACGGCAAGCGGCGCATTATCGCCATAGCGGAAGCCAGCCTTCAAAACGCGGGTATATCCCCCGGAGCGGCTTTGATATCGCGGCCCGAGCGTTTCGAAAAGTTTCGCTACAGTGGCATCGTCCCGAAGGCGCGACGCAACAACGCGCCGGGCATGGAGATCGCCCCGCTTAGCGAGTGTGATGAGCGCCTCGACCACGCCGCGCAGGTCTTTCGCCTTGGGCAGGGTGGTGGTGATCTGCTCATGCTTTACAAGCGCCGCCGCCATATTGGCGAACATTGCTTGGCGGTGGCTTGCCGTGCGGTTGAACTTACGGCCGGATCTACGGTGACGCATTGTCTCGCCCTCAAAGCCGCGGGCGCTCGACGCCGCGGTGATCTGTCCCTTATCAGTAATGGTCCTCGAACCGCTTCGCCAGCTCTTCGATGTTCTCCGGCGGCCAGTTCGGGACTTCCATACCGAGGTGCAGCCCCATGCCGGCAAGCACCTCTTTGATCTCGTTCAGCGACTTACGCCCGAAATTCGGCGTGCGCAACATTTCCGCTTCGGTTTTCTGAATAAGATCGCCGATATAGACGATGTTGTCGTTCTTCAGGCAATTTGCCGAGCGAACCGACAGCTCTAGTTCGTCCACCTTCTTGAGGAGCGCGGCATTGAACTCAAGCTGCGGAATGCGCTCTTCCAAGACTTCCTTGCGCGGCTCTTCGAAGTTCACGAAAATCGAAAGCTGGTCCTGAATAATCCGGGCGGCCAGCGCAACGGCGTCCTCCGGAGACACAGCGCCGTTCGTCTCGACCTCGAGCGTCAGCTTATCGTAGTCGAGAATCTGACCCTCGCGCGTATTGGCTATCTTGTAAGAAACTTTCTTCACCGGACTATAGAGGCTGTCCACAGGGATGAGCCCGATCGGAGCGTCATCCGGACGGTTCCGATCAGACGGCGCATAGCCTTTGCCGATATTCGCCGTCAACTCCATGCGCACCGCGGCACCCTCATCGAGCGTGCAAATAACCAAGTCGGGATTCAGGATGTCAACATCCGGGCCGGCATCGATGTCGCGCGCTCGCGCAACACCCGGTCCTTCTTTGCGAAGAACCATGCGTTTTACGCCGTCCGAGTGAATTCTGAGCGCAACGTCCTTGATATTAAGGACAATGTCAGTCACATCCTCGCGCACGCCCGGGATGGACGAAAACTCATGAAGCACGCCGTCGATATGAACTGTAGTGACAGCTCCGCCCTGCAAAGAGGACAGCAGGACGCGGCGAAGCGCATTGCCAAGCGTCAACCCAAATCCGCGCTCAAGCGGCTCCGCCACGATTGACGCCAGATATTTGGGGTTAGCACCGGGGATAACGTTGATCTTTCCCGGCTTGATGAGATCCTGCCAATTCTTGTTAAGCACTTTTCTTTCCTTATACGGCGGCGCTCACGCTCTTCGCCGCGATCTTGCTAACGGCGTGCGGCTTGTCCGAAAGCCGCCTAGACCCGGCGCCGCTTCCGCGGACGGCAGCCATTGTGCGGAATAGGTGTAACGTCGCGGATTGAAGTGACTTGGAACCCGCAAGCCTGCAACGCCCGCAACGCCGACTCGCGTCCCGACCCCGGACCACTCACCTCGATTTCTATTGTGCGCATCCCATGTTCCTGGGCTTTGCGACCGGCATCCTCAGCCGCGACTTGAGCGGCATAGGGTGTTGATTTTCTTGACCCTTTAAACCCCATCGCACCCGATGAAGACCAGGAGATCGCATTGCCTTGCGCATCCGTGATGGTGATCATCGTATTATTGAAGCTGGCATTCACATGCGCAACGCCGGATGCAATGTTCTTTTTCTCGCGGCGTTTAACGCGCGCCTTTTCCTTCGCCATCGTCTAAAATCCTAATCCCGACGTCCTACTTTTTCTTGCCAGCAATCGGTTTGGCTGGACCTTTCCGAGTGCGCGCATTGGTGTGCGTCCGCTGGCCGTGCACTGGAAGCCCACGGCGATGCCTCAAGCCGCGATAGCAGCCCAAATCCATTAGCCTTTTGATGTTCATCGCGACTTCGCGGCGAAGGTCGCCTTCGACCACATAATCCCGGTCGATGACTTCGCGAATCTGCAAGACCTCCGCATCCGTCAACTCGTTGACGCGCCGCGCGTTCGGAATACTAACTTTTTCGCAGATTTCCTTCGCAAAACGCGGGCCGATCCCGTGAATATAGCGAAGGCCGATCTCAACGCGCTTATTTGAAGGGATGTTCACACCCGCTATACGTGCCACGTGATCCTCGTCGTGTTTAGGATAAGTTGGAGCGAGCGCCGCTCGAATCAGAAAAAGACAAGCGGCCCGGGAATCGCGATCCTCCAGACCGTGGCAAATCTGTGCTAAGGCGCTTTATATAATCAGGTCTTGCAAAGATGTCCAGCCACGATGTCGGCGAGGCCGAGACAAAGCTTTGGAAAGCGCCGGAAACACGCAACTCAGTGCTCGCTTTCCATGATCCCGTTGATCCGATTGGTGACCTCTTCTATAGGAAGCTCGCCATCGATAACATGCAGCTTGCCTTTGCCGCGGTAATAATCGATCAGAGGCTTTGTTTGCTTGTGATAAACCTCGAGACGGGCGCGGACCGTTTCGGGATTATCATCCGAGCGGCGCTTAAACGCTGTACTTCCGCAGCGCTCGCAGACGCCTTCGGTTTTTGGAAGCCGAAAGTAGTCGTTGTAGCTTTCTCCACAGTTCGCGCAAGTGAAGCGACCTGCGATGCGCTTGATAAGTTGATCGTCGTTCACATCAACGACGATAACCGCGTCAATTGTTTTATTGTGGCTCGGCAGGCGGTCATCCAATTCGGATGCCTGCTCAACCGTGCGCGGAAATCCGTCCAGAATGAAGCCAGGTAAGTTCTCTGGCAATGCATCGATCGTTTCGAAGACGACCCCGAGAACGACGTCATCTGGAACCAGCTTGCCACTTTCCATGTAGGGCTTTGCAATAAGTCCCACCTCAGTGCCCGTCGTGATCGCGTGACGGAGCATGTCGCCCGATGAGAGCTGTTTCAGATGGAACCGATCTTCCAGATACTTCGACTGAGTACCTTTTCCCGCACCGGGCGGGCCCAACAAGATGATGTTCATCGGCGCTTCGCTCCTCTCAGCTTCGCTTTCTTGATCAGCCCCTCATATTGATGAGCGAGCAGATGGCTTTGCACTTGAGCGACTGTATCCATTGTAACGCTCACAACAATCAGAAGAGAGGTGCCGCCGAAATAGAAGGGAGCCTGCATTTGATACGATAGGATTTCGGGAAGTATGCAGACCGCAGAAACGTAGGCCGCGCCGACCAAGGTGATCCTATTGAGGACATATTCAATGTATTCAGCGGTGCGCGGGCCGGGCCTGATGCCAGGAATGAAGCCGCCATACTTCTTGAGATTGTCGGCCGTCTCCTGGGGATTAATAACGATTGGCGTGTAGAAGAAGCAGAAGAAAACGATCAAGCCGATGTAAAAGAGAACATGCAGCGGCTGTCCCGGCCCCAACAGCGACAAAACCCGGGTCAACTCGTCGGAACCTCTTCCCATAAACTGCTCAACCGTCGCGGGCAGATAGAGGAGCGTCGACGCGAAGATAGGCGGGATTACACCAGAGGCATTGAGTTTGAGCGGCAAGTGAGAGCTGTCGCCCTGAAACATGCGGTTCCCAATTTGCCGCTTCGGATATTGAATGGTGAGCCGGCGCTGCGCGCGCTCGAAAAAGACGACAACGGTCACCACCGCGATCATCATCACGAAAAGCCCAAGAATGACAGCAGGGGACAGGACGCCGCTACGGCCCTGTTCCAAGATGCGGTAAAGCGCGGTCGGCATTTCGGCGACGATGCCCGCGAAGATGATGAGCGAGGAACCGTTGCCGATGCCTCGCGCCGTGATCTGTTCGCCCAGCCATACGAGGAACATCGTTCCGCCCACCAACGAAATGACGGTGGTCAGCTGGAAGAACCAGCCCGGCTCCAGAGCGGAGCTATTCAATCCCTGCGCCGTCAAAGTCGACTGGACCGTGGCGATCAGGACTGTCAGATAGCGCGTATATTGGTTAAGCTGCTTGCGCCCCTGCTCTCCCTCTTTTCTAAGGTTTTCGAGAGTGGGAACGACAGAGGTTAGAAGCTGAATGATAATGGACGCCGTGATGTACGGCATGATGTTCAAGAGGAAGATGGCCGAGCGCGACAGGGCGCCACCCGAAAAAACATTCAGCATCCCGAATACAGTATTTGGGTTGCCTTCGAAAAGCTTCGCAAGTTGCGCGGTGTCAATTCCCGGTATTGGAATGAACGTGCCAAGCCGGAAAATCAGCAGTGCGCCTAACGTAAACAAAAGGCGTTGCTTGAGTTCGTCAGCCTTCGCAAACGTTGAGAATTTGAGGTTAGCGGCAAGCTGCTCCGCTGCGGAAACCATGATGACTGCTACTCCAGTCTGCGGCGCTATTCCGACACGGTGGGCGGGACAGCGTCTGAGCGTATTTGGCCTCAAGAATTAACGTACTATAGGTACTCAAAGTTGCAAAAGCCGGATTTGCCGCGACCCGAATCGCGAAACTCCTCAATCAGCTTTTGGCTGGCGGCTTTCGCGCTTCGCGTGAGCGGCGCGGCGTCGCGCGGCGCGCTTGCCATCTCCGGCCAAGCGATCCTCCCGGGGGAGCAGAATCTCAACAGAGCCTCCCGCTGCCTCGATGGCCTTGATCGCGGGGGCAGAGGC
>JBAVVQ010000316.1:0-8087 GCA_049697375.1 Rhodomicrobium sp. | reverse complement strand
GGTGGGCGATATTCGCGTTGCTGTACGTGCAGCCGAACGCGGGCCTCAAAGCGGGTCCCAACGAGCAGCTTGGTTTCTTCCTCATGTGGACGCTGTTCACACTTTCCTTTTGCATCGCCGCCATGCGTGTGGGTAAGTACCTGTCCATCCTGTTCTGGCTGCTGCTGCTAGCGTTTTTGCTCCTTGACGGCGTGACCCTGGGGATCGTGCCCGCGTCACTGGCCGGCTGGGAAATCTTTGTCGTGGGCCTGCTCGCCTGGTATATCGCCACCGCGACCTTGGTCAATACCGTTTACGGCCGGACCGTCCTGCCGCTTTCTTAAGCCGTACGGCTTACCGATCCCTAGCGGTTGCCCAGCCTCTTGCTCACCGCTAGGGATTTTATTAGGAACGTCGGATGCGCGGCCAAGGGCGAAGCGCTCCGCGCTCGCACCGCCGCCGGGCACTCCTTGACTGTGCGCTTGCACCTGGAACCGGCATTACGTGAGGGGCAGCACGGACACCGAGGTGAAAAAGTCTCTCGGCGCAGCTACCCGCCACCAAGGCGATTTTATGCTTTGCTTAAAGCATCGAGCTTGGCGCGTAGTCCGTCAATTACGGGCTTTGCTATATCGCCGACGCCCGGGATCGCGAGAACCTTGTTGAACAGGTCTTCGATGGAAGGACGAAGCTGTGCAACGAGCGCAGCGAAAGCGGTCTTTCCGTCCATAGGGAGTTTACCGGCAAGATCGCGAAGCTTGTCAAACTCCTTCCCTTCTTTCTCCAACGGCGGGAGCGCGGCTTTAGCGGACGCCGCATCGGTGATCCCTTGCAAGGTCGTCTTCAGTCCATCAATGCCTGTTTTCAGTGACGACTTGAGATCCACTCCATCGACTGACAGACTACCGGCAACCTGAGCCGGGGCTGTCTTTGTTTGTTCGGCAACCTGAGGAGTTGTCTTTGTTTGTTCGGCAACCCTCGTCGGCCCAAAGAACCACCACGCCAATGCCGCGGCGGCTACTGCTCCAAGCACCCAACTCCAGGTCGATGATTGAGAAGCGCTTTCTGCGGGGGAAGCGCGCCGCGGTTCCGGGGCCTGTGCTCCAGCAGCTGCAAACCCCGGCGCCCCGGAGGCGCGAAGCATATCGCCAAATCCGGGTGGCAAAGCGGCCGTGATATTGTCTTTCTGCGCAGCGAGAAGCCTCGCCAAACCCGACGCATCAAGGCCTTGCGCTGCTTGCTGCTTTCCAAGCAAGCCAAGCACGGCCGGAGTCAGTATGCCAATCAATGAGGTTCCTGCCCCTTGAGGAATGCCAGCCAGCCGCCCCACAGCGCCAGCGAGCGCCGACACGCCAGAACCACCGAGCAGCGAGCCAAGCGTATTAACGCCGTCCTTCACCAATGTCTGCTGACCCGCGCCGCCGATCATGGACCCCAAGGTGTCGAGGATGCTCGGGCTTTGTTGGCTGACGGTGTTGGCGAGCTTGCGCGCTCCCTCCGGCGTCGAGGCGGCATGCGAAAGACTTCCCAAGATCGCGGGCCCTAAAGCGATGGCGGCACGGCCAACAAGACTCCGGTCTAGTCCGAGAGCGGCGGCAATGCGGCCAATCAGATCCGGGGTCAGAAACTCAGAGACAAGAGAGACAAGATTGACGCTCATATGACTTCACCCTGAATTTGAACATGTTAACGAAACGCAGTCGTAAATCCCCGCCTTTGAACTCCAAATGCCCCCCGGTGATCGCCTCTGGCGCCGGCGGACACTTTGATGTCCAATTTGTAATTCGGGTTGCGGTGTAGCCACTGCAATAGGGTGCACTGATTAGTTAGCAGCGTGTTCGCATTGCGAGCGATCACGCGCCGGCTATTTTGCTGCTCCGGCATCTTGGGCGCTCAGTTCACATGCGCCACGCTGCTTTGCGCTTGCCCGCCGTTTTCTTCGATCGAGGCGACGAGATCGGCAAAACGCTGTCCTTGAACGAGAACGTGAGACCGTATGGTCTCCTCGGCCAAAGCGCTATCGCCTGCCAGGATAGCGTTCACAATAGCCTCGTGCTCCGTGAAAGACGTTTTGAGACGCTCACGAACACGCAGTTGCAGACGCCGGTAAGGGCGCACCCTGCGGGCGACCGCCATCGCCTCCTCGATTAAGAACTCGTTCCGGCTCGCTTCGTAAATCGCCAGATGAAAGGCTTCGTTGAGCCGGAAATAGGCGTCGGCGTCCTTTACGTTTCTGCAAACTTCGTGGGCTGCTTTGATCTGCTGTTGTTGGAATAAGGTCGCGCGGCGGGCCGCAAGCCGAGCGCAGATCGCTTCAAGTTCAGCCATGAGTTCGAACATCTCGCACAAACGCGCGGGAGAGATCTCGGTGACGACCCATCCTTTGCGGGGGCGTTTCTCGATCATGTTCATCACTGAAAGCTGAATGAGCGCCTCGCGGATTGGCGTGCGAGAAACGCCGAAGGCCTCCGCCAGCCGCACCTCATCCAGGCTAGCGCCCGCAGGATATTCGCCGGTGACGATCCGTTCTTCGATTGTCTCCAGCAACTTGGCTGACAGCCGGTTTGTTATCTGCTCCATGCCCTTCCCCTCAAAATCTTGTGTAAATATACGAAGCGCTTGACAACGTGTCCAGCTTCAAGTCTTATGTATACACAAGAGATTGTAAAAATACAAAACTGTCGAAAGCGACATTGGGAGGAAACAGAGATGGGTGGATCGCGTTGCGCCATAGGCGCGAGTTGCGACCTCGCTGCAAAGGAGCTGCGGTCATGGTGATTTTCGGGACAGCGTTATTGGCCGCATGCTACCTCGCCGGAGTTTTCGTCGGAGAGCTCCTCGCGATTCTGATCGGGGTCAAGGCCAATGTCGGCGGCGTCGGCATCGCGATGATCTTCTTGATCGCCGCCCAGCATTATCTTCGCGATCACGGCGTGCTCAGCCACGAGAGCGAGCGCGGCATCACCTTTTGGGCCATGCTGTACATCCCTGTGGTGGTGGCCATGGCCGCCACGCAGAATGTGGTGGTGGCCATGAAGGGCGGCCCCATTGCGCTCTTGAGCGCGGCGGGCAGCTTCGGGCTCTGCGCGGTCGTTATCTCCATCATCAACCGCATCATCCATCGTGCCCACATTGCAAGCGAGCCGCTGCCGGCGGTGGACGAGGAGCATGCCATTTCCATGGACACCGCGACCGAACCGCACGTTCCCCAGGAAGCCCATCTCGTCGCGCCGGATGGCGTCGCCGCAACACGGAGCAAATAGGACGCCGCCATGCTGGAAATTATTCAAAAGCTTATCGCGGAAGCTCCGCTCGTCACGGCCTTCGCCTTCGTCGGCATCGTGATCTGGATATCGAACCAACTCGGCCGGCACCTTTTCCGCGGCCATGTCGCCGGTTCGGCGATCGCCGTGCTCGCCGGGCTGGCCCTGGCCTATTGGGGCGGCATTGTCAGCGGAAAGGCGAAGGGGCTTGCCGACGTCGCGCCTTTTGCGGGCCTTGCGTTCATGGGCGGAGCGATGATGCGGGATTTCACCATCGTCGCGACCGCGAGCGAAGTCCAGGTCGGCGAGGCGAAAAAGGCTGGCTGGCTCGGCATCATCGCCCTGTTCCTCGGCACGGTCCTTCCATTTATTGTGGGTGTCTCTGTCGCCTATGCCTTCGGTTACACCGACGCGATCACGCTGACCACAATCGGCGCCGGAGCCGTCACCTATATTGTCGGGCCTGTCACGGGCGCGGCGATTGGCGCCTCCTCCGACATTATCGCTCTCAGCATTGCGACAGGCGTGCTGAAATCGATCCTCGTGATGGTCTTAACGCCGCCGCTTGCAGGTTTCATGCGCCTCAACAACCCGCAGGCCGCCATGGTTTTCGGCGGGCTTGCCGGAACCGTAAGCGGCGTGAGCGCGGCGCTTGCAGCGACGGACCGGCGGCTGGTTCCCTATGGAGCGCTGGTGGCGACTTTCCATACCGGCCTTGGCTGCCTGATGGGTCCTTCCGTTCTCTTTCTTACCGTCAGAGCTCTATTCGGCTGATATTCCTCGAACTCATAGGAGCAATGGGCGCCATGCGCGACTGGAACAGTCAAGCCCGCAACCGTGAAGCTAGGCTCGAGCGCTCTGCCGCTCTCGCCAAGGGAAAGGTCGTCGCAGCCGCAGATATCGGCGCGCTCTTCGAAGCGATGCTGGAGCCGGGCGACCGTGTTTGCCTTGAGGGCAACAACCAGAAACAGGCCGATTTTCTGGCCAAGGCCTTGGCGGGGGTCGATCCCGCCAAGGTGAACAACCTCCATATGGTGCAATCCGTCCTTGCCTTGCCGGAGCATCTCGATGTTTTCGAGCGCGGCATCGCGACCCGGCTCGATTTTTCGTTTTCGGGGCCACAAGGAGGAAGGCTGGCGCGGCTCGTCAGTGAAAACCGCATCGCGATTGGCGCGATCCATACCTATCTCGAGCTGTTCGGGCGCTATTTTGTCGATCTCACCCCGAGGGTCAGCCTGATATGCGCCCAGTCGGCCGACCGCGCAGGCAACCTCTACACTGGTCCCAATACGGAAGACACCCCCGTTATTGCGGAGGCGACCGCGTTCAAGCGCGGCATCGTCATCGCGCAAGTCAATGAGATGAGGGATGCGCTGCCGCGGGTGGACATCCCAGGGGACTGGGTCGACTTCGTCGTACAAAGTCCCAAGCCTCACTACATCGAGCCGCTGTTCACCCGCGACCCGGCGCAGATCTCGGAAATCCAGGTTCTCATGGCCATGATGGCCATCAAGGGTATCTATGCCGAGTATGAGGTGACGAGGCTCAATCACGGCATTGGATTTGACACGGCGGCGATCGAGTTGCTCTTGCCAACTTATGCCGAGTCTCTTGGGCTTAAAGGCAAGATCTGCCGCAATTGGGCGCTGAACCCGCATCCGGCCTTGATCCCGGCGATCGAAGCCGGCTTCGTGGAGTCGGTCCACTCCTTTGGGTCCGAGCTTGGCATGGAGGCCTACATCCAAGCGCGGCCTGACATCTTCTTCACCGGTCCCGATGGATCGATGAGGTCGAATCGGGCGCTTTGCCAGGCGGCAGGCCATTACGCCTGCGATATGTTCATTGGCTCGACGCTGCAAATCGATCTCGCGGGAAATAGCTCTACGGCCACCACCGGGCGCATCGCCGGCTTCGGCGGCGCCCCGAATATGGGCGCGGATGCTCGCGGCAGGCGGCACGCAAGCCCAGCCTGGCTGAAGGCAGGCCGGGAGGCGCGAGAAGGCCGCAATCTCATTCCGCGCGGGCAAAAGCTCGTCGTTCAGACTGTCGAGACATTTCGCGAGCACATGCAACCCGCCTTCGTGGAGCGGCTCGACGCCTGGGATTTGGCCCAAAGCGCAGGCATGGCCATCCCTCCGGTGATGATTTACGGCGAGGATCTGAGCCACATTCTGACCGAGGAAGGCATCGCCAATCTCCTCCTTTGCCGGAACGACGAGGAACGCGAACAGGCCATTCGCGGCGTCGCCGGCTACACCCCGGTTGGTCTGGCCCGTGACAAGCGCATGGTCGAGAATCTGCGCGATCGCGGGATCATCCGCCGCCCGGAGGATCTTGGAATCGATAAGCGTCAGGCGACGCGCGACCTCTTGGCCGCGCGGTCGGTCAAGGACTTGGTGCGCGCTTCAGGCGGCCTTTACGACCCGCCCGCGCGTTTTCGTAACTGGTAGTGCAGGGGATCATGGAAAAGCTCAACTACGAATATCAGGGCGGACGCAAGCTCAATGCCGTTCATGCTCCGGCCATCGCGGGCGTCGTATCGTCCGGCAATCTCGAAGTTCTCGTTGAACCGCAGAACCTCGGCGGACGATGCAACGTCGAGGTGTTGACCGCGGCTCACGGGTTCGGTCCCATCTGGGAGGCTGTTCTCGATGACTTTTTCGCACGCCATGCCCTCGCTGACGTGCGCATCTCCATCAACGATGCCGGCGCCACGCCCGCCGTCGTCTCGCTTCGGCTCGATCAGGCCGTCGAGCAGTTTCTAGGAGGTCAGGCATGAGAAGCTACTACGAGGCAAGCGCTCGCGAACGCGTCATCGCCCTCCTGGATCCTGGAACCTTTCATGAGTTCCTGCCGCCGCAAGACCGCGTTGTCAGTCCGCATCTCAAGCAGCTCGATACCCCGGCGGCTTTCGACGACGGCGTTATTGTTGGCAAAGGCCATCTTGCTGGACGGCCAGTTTTGATTGCTGCGCAGGAAGGCGGATTCATGGGCGGCGCGGTCGGGGAGGTGCACGGCGCCAAACTGACTGGACTGCTCGCCCGCGCAATCGACGAGCGCCCCGCCGCTGTGCTTTTGATCGTTGAATCCGGCGGCGTCCGGTTACATGAGGCCAATGCCGGACTTATCGCTGTGTCGGAAATCATGAGGGCCGTCCTGTCTCTGCGGGGCGCTGGCATACCGGTGCTGGTGCTCGACGGAGGCCAATTCGGGTGCTTTGGGGGAATGGGGATCGTGTCCCGGCTTTGCGACGCGATCATTATCAGCGAGGAGGGCCGTCTCGGTCTTTCAGGACCCGAAGTGATCGAAACGACCTGCGGAGTCGAAGAGTTCGATTCGAGGGACCGCGCGCTCGTCTGGCGTACGGTTGGGGGCAAGCATCGCTATTTGCTTGGAGAAGCCGCGCAACTCGTTGCAGACGACATTGACGCTTTCCGGGCGGCGGCGATCGCCGCCCTCGACGTGAAGCCTGATCTTTCTCTGGAGGCCTTGGATGCCGATCACGCCCGGCTAGGCGAAAGGCTTGAGCGATTTGGCGACTGTCGCGATGGCCTCGAAATCTGGTCGCGCCTTGGCATTGACAAGCCGGAACAGCTGCCGCTGCTGGAGGCGGCGCAATTTATCGCGGCGACAGCCGAGAGGAGGGCCTGACATGGACATCCACACGCTGCTCGATCAGTTGTTTCCGTTGAACCACGAGGTGAAATTCGACGGTTCCTATTTTTCCGGTATGGGACACACGCCGAAAGGCGATGTCGCCATCATTGGGACAACAGACGCTGCGCCCATTGGAGTCGAACTTGCCTATCGCATGGCGGGTGACGTGCTCGCCATCGTCCGCAAGTTTCCGCGCAGGCCCATTCTTCTGCTTGTGGACACCCAGGGCCAGCGTCTGAGCCATCGCGATGAGCTGCTTGGCATCAACGGCTATATGGCGCATCTCGCCAAGTGCGTTGAACTTGCTCGCAAGCGCGGCCACCGCATCATCGGCCTTGTCTACTCGGAAGCCGTCAGCGGGGGCTTTTTGGCCACCAGTCTTCTCGCGGATTACTGCTACGCGTTGCCGGAGGCCAAAATCAGGGTGATGAATTTGCCGTCCATGGCAAGGATCACCAAAATTCCGCTGGAAAGGCTGGAGGAGCTAAGCCGCGCCTCGCCGGTATTTGCGCCTGGCGTCGAAAACTACCTGCGGATGGGGGCCATTCACGGGCTTTGGGAGGGCGATCTCTCGGCTTGCCTTTTGGATGCGCTCGATGCTCCCCAGAAAGCAGACTTCCGGAGCGAATTGGGAGAGGCAAGGGAAGGTCGCAAACTCGCCCGCAGTGTAGCAGAACGGGTGCACCATTACACCACGTAGCCCCATCGGCCGGCATGACTGGCTTTGGCTTACATCCGACTGGCGAAGCCATCTCATCACGGCGCTTGAGCACGCCGAGGTTGACATCCTGACTCAGTGGATCGAGGCGAAGCGGCCTCTGATCGCCGCCCGCAGTCAGCCGGGAGATCCGGCGCATACTCTGCGCCTTGGTCTTGCGCTTCCAGGAAAGCGACGGATTGGATTGGCGGTCGCGGTCAGCGCAATCGCAGACCATCGCCCGCCGCTTCCACTTCGGGAAACTCTGGGCGCCGCGCCCCTGAACTGGCGCGAGCCCTTGGGGGAACTGGCGGCCGAGTTGGAAGCAGCCGGCGAAGAGGCTTGTGTCTACGGGTCCCTGGCCTGGCAGTACTGGTCGGCGAGTTCTGGAACGGCCTATCTCACTGCCAGTTCGGATGTCGATCTCCTCTTTCGGCCGATGAGCTGGAGCGCGGTTCTGAAAATTGTCGGCGTCTTGGAATGCTTCGAGC
>JBAVVQ010000315.1:0-4014 GCA_049697375.1 Rhodomicrobium sp. | reverse complement strand
GGCTCCCGGCAAGGTGTCCGAACCGCGTCCGGCGGAACGGCCATGTTCAAACGACCATTGGGCCGCGCCCCAGTCAGCCTTTTCCATGACGTCGCCGGGCGGGAAGGATGACGCAATTTTCAGACGCCCTTGCGTATCAGGCAGCATCAGAACCACGTCCGCGCCCAAAGACGCTGCGATCTGCGAGACCGACGTCGAGACCAGATCCTCAAGCTTTGCCTGACTGGCGAGATTACTCGAAAAGCCGTAGAGCGCGCTTGTGATCGCCGCTCTGTTGCCGGCAAGTTCCGCCTGATTTCGCACGCGCGCGGTCAGGTTACTGACAATCAGCGCGGTGAACAGAAAGAAGAACAGCGCCGCGACGTTGATGGGGTCAGCGATTGTGAAGCTGTAGATCGGGGGTATGAAAAAGAAATTGTAGCAGAGCATACTGGCGACAGCCGCGAGGATCGATGGGCCGAGACCAAAGAGATAGGCGACGGCGAGGATGCCCATCATGAAGATGAGCGGCACAGTCTCCCCGCCGAAATACGGTTTTAAGAGTTCCGCCGAAAGCGTGCCGGCCGCCGTCGCCCAAGCCCCCGCAAAATAGCCGGCCACGTCTGCTCCAGAACCGGGGCTGGTCCTGATATTTTTGCGGGGAATGGCCTCCTCTTTCAGCGCCTCCCCAGCGATCACATGCACGCTGAGATCGCCGGCGCTTCGGACAAGATCGTGAACCACCGACCCGTGCAAGAGCTCGAACCATCGTGTGCGGCTCGACTTCCCGATCACGATCTGAGCGACGTTGTTCGAGCACGCGTAGTCGATCACATCGTCCGCAATGCGGCCGCGCCCGGGAAGGGTGACTGCGACGCCGCCGAGCCGCTCGGCAAGACGCAGCGTATCGGCGATGCGATCGCGTTCCACCACCGAAAGGTCCTGGCTCCGCAGCGTCTCGATATAGAGCGCCGTCCAGGACGCGCGCAGCCTGTCCGCGACCCGCTTCGTATAGCGGACGAGAGCGGCGCAGTGCGGATCCTCGCTGATGCAAACGAGGACGCGCTCACCAGCGGGCGACGGCCCCGGCATCGCATGCGCATCCCCATGCATGAGCCGTTGGGCGTCGAGGCGCTGAGCCGTCCGGCGCAGCGCAAGTTCCCGCAGGGCCGTCAAATTTCCCGGCGAGAAATAATGTTCCAGCGCCCTCTCGGCCTGCTGCGGCACGTAGACCTTGCCTTCGCGAAGGCGTTGTATCAGCTCATCGGGCGCGAGGTCGATGACTTCGATGTCGTCGGCTCTGTCGAGGATGGAGTCCGGCGCCGTTTCGCGAACCCGGATGCCGGTGATCTGCTCAACGACATCGTTGAGGCTTTCGACATGTTGGATGTTCAGCGTGGTGTAAACGTCGATCCCGGCGGCGAGCAGTTCCTCGACATCGAGATAGCGCTTGGGGTGGCGGCTGCCGGGCGCGTTGGTATGGGCAAGCTCGTCGACAAGCGCGAGCTGGGGCCGGCGCGCGAGAAGGGCGTCGAGGTCCATCTCGTCCAAGCTGCGGCCCTTGTAGTCGATATGTTTTCGCGGAACGACCTCCAAGCCGGCCAGCAGGGCTTCGGTCTCCGCCCGGCCATGCGTTTCGACGATGCCGGCGACGACGTCGGTTCCGGCGCGGGCGCGCGAGCGCGCGGACGTCAGCATTTCATAGGTCTTGCCGACGCCAGGCGCAGCGCCGAGGAAAACCTTCAGGTGGCCGCGGCCTGTCTCTTTGCCGCACGCCAAGTCGAGCAAGGCATCGGGCGATGGACGGTGGGTTTCTTGGGCCTCGGGCATGTGCGCACCTTAAGGGGCCGTCGCGGACAGGTGTTGGACATCCCTCAGCTTAGCGGCGGCGCTCCCGGATTGTAATTGAGGAATGCGGGGCGCGGGTCAACCGGGATGCCGCAGGCGCGGCCTCTGTGCGCCCTGCCCTATGAATCACCCTCGACTTCGTCTCCGCCTTCTCCGTCTTCAACGGCGGCGCTCACGTCTTTCAGAACTTTGGCCGCAAAAGCGCGCGTCACCTTCTTCTGCTCCGCAAGAGCGAGCTTATCGAGTTGCTCGGCGACCATTTGGGCCGCCGCCATGGACCGCTCGATGCGCGCCACGAGATAGGAGATGACATCGGGAGCGACTTCGATCTGCCGGTCGCTGAAATGCTTGAGAAGCACGCCTGCGAGATGCTCTTCGTCCGGCGGCTGGATTTCCGCGGCCGGATAGGACCGGATGCGCGAGCGAAGATCGGGAAGCGATATCTCCCATTGGCCGGGCGGCGTCTGCGCGGTCAAGAGGATGAACGAGCCATGCTCGCGGGCGAGGTTGAGGTGATGAAAAAGCGCGGTCTCGCAGAAAGAAGCCGTATCCACGTCCTCGATGATCAGCGGCGCGTAGGGCGCGGCCCACATGTGCTCCGCCAGTTTCGACGGCTCGATGAATTCTCCGCTTGACCTGTTTCGCCAGATATTCGCGAGGTAGGTTTTTCCGGACTGAGGAGGCCCGAAAATCGCGGCCGCGGGCGCATGCCAGTCGGGCCACGCCGTGACGAGCCGCAGCGCGTGCTCGTTCCGCGAGGTTATGAAGAAGTCCGCTTCATCCCAGCTCTGCCGGTGCGGAAGGTCGAGCGCCAGTTGTGACGTCATCAGACATCGCTACCGGCGGATGGTTTCGACCTTGCGCTCATGCTTGTCCTCGCCTTCGTACAGAGGGCTGCCATAATACTTGCGGACGGCGAAACGCACCAGAACTCCGATGGCCGCCGCCATCGGCACTGAAATCAGAAGACCCGTGAAGCCGAAGAGATAGCCGGACGCAATCAAGGCGAAGAGCAGCCACACCGGATGCAGCCCCACCTTGTCGCCGACGATTTTCGGCGTCAGCACATTGCCCTCAACGATCTGGCCAAGCACGAAGATGCCGCAAACAAGCGCGATCCTGGTGTAGTCCGGCCAGAATTGCGAAAGCGCGACGGCGCCTGAAACGAGAAATCCGCTCGTGGAGCCGAGATAGGGCACGAAGCTGACGAGCCCCGCTCCAAGCCCGATCACCAGCCCGTAGTGGAGGCCGACCGCGCCGAGCGCCACCATGTAGAACGCGGATAGGATCAGGAGCACAATGAGGAGGCCCCTGAGATAGCCGGAAATGGTCGCGTCGATCTCATGCGCGATTTTCTTGATGACTGGCGCATCCTGCCTCGGAATCAGCTTCTCGATCCCGGCGATCATCTGGTCCCAGTCCCGCAAGAGGAAGAACGTGACGACAGGCGTCAGGAACATCAGCGCCAGCGAGTTGAAAAGCGCCAGGCTGCCTTGAAGCAGGGTCTGTAGCTGGCTGAGAAGCCAGGGCGCCAGATCCTGCGTGATTTGCGGCGGCAGGCCCGGCGCTTGAGGGCCGGACGCTCGCGAGCCGCCGGGCGGCAAATATCGCCCGTAGTGGTCCAGAATATAGGTCCGGGCCTCCTGATAGTATCGCGGTATTTCCTGGATGAGCTGCGCCAGCTGATCGATGACGGGCGGCAGGATCAGCGCGGCGATGATCGCGATGATGAGCGTCACGACTGCGATGATGATAAACGCGCCGACTCCGCGATCGATGCCCCAGCGGTTCATGCGATCCACGAAGGGCTGAAACAGATAGGCCAGCACAAAGCCCGCGGCGAACGGCAGCAGGATTTCGGAAAAGACCAACAGCGCGATCAGCGACAGCGCGACGAACAGCACCCAGAATGTGGCGTTCGGCGAAAGGCGGAAAGTGCTGTCGGTCATGACGGCTTCGGGCTCCTTGGGACTGGCGTACCGGTCATCAACGCCAAGAGGAAGTGCTTAGGTTCCCGGCCACGGCGATGTCAAGCGGTTGAACCGAAGGAGATAACGCAAGCTCATGATAAGCTTGTTGGTTATTGCGTGCTTTATCAGGCAAGCGCAGCCCATGAGGCGGCAACGCAAACTACGGCATTCCCCAGGTTAAGCTGGAGACCCCTCAGGTTCGAACATAATTTTAAGC
>JBAVVQ010000314.1:0-4466 GCA_049697375.1 Rhodomicrobium sp. | reverse complement strand
CGTTTTTCGCGTCGGCCACGAAGATGCGACTGTGCTCGCGCCCGAGTTCGATCGACCACACCAGGCGTTCAATGCGTATGCCTTGCGCCAGTTGCCGCGAGGCGAAGCCATGGTGCGCATTTCGAGTCAGGAGGGCGAGCTTGTCGAGATGCACCCCGATCCCCCGCCATGCGGGAGCGCCGAGCGCGTCAAACAGCAAAGCCGCATTCACTATGGCAAGCGCCGCGACGAGGTGGAGATACGCCTACAGCGCATACTATCCTGTGAAAAGGTGAGAAGCCTTCGCTCGCATGTCGGCTTCAGAAACATTGAATAAGGCATTTCGTAAAAATTAACACTCACGCGTTGATGTTAAATAAAATATCTAGCGCTCCCCTACATTAGTATTGCCTGCTCTCTAAGGCCGGACTACTCTTAGCCCAGATCAATCCAAAATCTGATTTCAATCAAAAATCGTGCAATTCACTCGGGCGGCAAGTCTGCGCGAGATGAGGCGCAGTTGAGTGTGCTCGACCGCGGTCGAGCATTCACATGGAAGGGCTAAAAACTCGTGACGTTCAAAGTCTTACTAAGAGTGCGACATAACTCGATGTAAGCATGGGGAGGAATTAACTATGAACAATATAAACGTGGCCGCGACTGAAACTCGGCACCGTTTCCAAACAAGCCTGCTTCAAGCGTTCGATGAGATCGCGCAAAACCTTCTAAAAGTCTCGCATGACAGAGAGCATGTCTCATTGCAAAGCTACTTGGACGGCGGTGTCGCCATTGGCGGCGGTTTTTTCAGACGCCGGGCGATCCTTCTCGCCATCCATGACATGAAGGAGGATATGGAAGCTCCGCTCGCGCTTCAGAAACGGGCCCTTGCGGAATTTGCATCGCTGAAAATGCGGCCGGCCCCGAGCCTAAAGCTTTATCGCGACATCGCCACAGCGATGCTTCGGATGGAGGTCGTTATGAGGTCAGCAGCCGTACAAGCCATGGAATACGGCGCGACGAAGCATTAGCGCAGTGATGTGGGTGGATTGCATGATTGCGCCGCCCACGCGACGTGCCGTTCGTGGAGCGTGATAGCGCCATGGTGGCCACCCGCACCCTCGCCTCGCAATCCCCAATCCTCTTCATGCATCAAAAGTCGCGGCGGTACAATGAGTTATGCCCGCGACATTGCTACGACCTCAGCCATTTCGCCGGCCGCGCTTCCGCCGCGTAGAAGAGCCGCCACCCTTTCAACTGACAGCGCGTGACCTAGCAATCTTGCACGCGGTCGCGCGGTATCGCTTCCTCTCATTGACTCTGATCATTCGCCTGATCGGTGGCTCTGCCCAGCAAATCCTCCGTCGCCTACAACTGCTCTTTCATCACGGCTATCTCGATCGGCCGACTTCGCAAGTCGCGCAGCTCGCGCACGCCTTCGACTTTGGCAACCGGCCGTTCGTCTATGGCCTCGGCCGCGCCGGCGCCCAGGTGCTCGCCGAAGCCGGCATTCCCCTCAAAGAAAAACTCGATTGGACGACCAAGAACGCGCGCGCCACCGCGCAATTTCTCGCGCACACTCTCGAGACCGCCGAGACGATGATCGCCTTCGAGTTGGCGTGCCGCGAAGAAGGCGCACCAGAATTGATCGACCATCACGATCTCCTTCCCTACTTGCCCGAAGAGACCCGCGAAGACGACGCACCCTTCCATGTGCGTGTTGCGCTCAAAACTGCGCGCGAAGGGCTGACCATCGGCGTCATTCCCGATCGCGTCTTCTCGCTGGCTTTCACAGATCGTACTCGCCTCAATTTCGCGCTCGAGCTCGATCGCGGCACCATGGACATCAAATCGAGACAGCTCGTCGGCAAATCGAGCTTTCGGCGCAAGCTCCTCGGCTACTATGAGCTTTGGAGAGAAGGAGTGCACACCAGCCAGTGGGGCTTCAAAGCGTTTCGCGTTCTCACCGTGACGCCGTCCGAAAAGCGCATCGAGAATATGATGGCGGTGCAGCGCGAGATCGTCGGAGAGCAGGGCTCAAATCTCTTTCTCTTCACGACGCCGAAGCGCCTCTCGGAGAAGTCGCCGCTTGCCGATGTGTGGGTCACCGGCAAGGGCGCCGAGACGGCTCTCCTCTCATAAGCAGGCGCACTCGCGCAAACACTGCTCGATCGTGCCTGTAGGCTCCTCATCTGGATGGCCGGATTCTGGCGCGGGCCCGGCGCTGTCAAGGGTCGCGCTGCTTTTGGCAGCGCGAGCGCAAAGCGCCTCGCCCTTGACGGCGCATCCGACGCCCGCGCCACGATAAGGCCCGCACATGAAAGCTGCTTGACGAGCTTCTTTGACGAAAGTGGCAGCGCACTCACGCGCGCATCGCGCATCGCACGCGTTCATGTCGCGTTCAAGGCAGTCAATACACTTTTCGCATGTTCGCAACGAAACAAAAAGCTGTTGACTTCCGCACAACAGAACTGTAGCACCCCCTTCTTTCGTCGCAGAAACATGGCCCCGTAACAACATCTAGTATGATGATGACTGGTCTGCATACGAGGACTGTGACTGCATTACCTTCCCTGCACGCAACCGGGCATGCGAGTAGCGCCTTAGAAGACCGAACGGCGGCAGAGCATGTTACGGTTCTGCGCGACCCCTATGAATGGAAATCGGCGTTCGGCCTCGCGTCTGCGCTCTTCGTCGCTTCGCTCGCGCTCGCATCGGTACCTGCCGTGGATCACAAGAAGTTTGCGGCCGAGATCAATACCAAGACCCTCAAAGCCGCGGCCGCGGTCACAACCTCCCCGAGGCTGTCGCGCCGCCTCCAACATTGAGCGATTCCGCTCTCGGATTCAATCCGGTTTGACACCATGCAGCTCGCCTTAAGGCGGCACCTGCAGAATATTGTGGCGGATTTTAGGGCGACGGAGACCTCTCCGCGCAATTAACCATTCAATAATATGTTAACGATCAACGCTTCGCGAGCTGCACGTTTCTGTTTGACAAGCGGAAATTTTCGGCGATGAACGAGGCATTGTTATAGCGTTTCGGTGACCTGCATGGGTTGGAAATCCGCCGCCGGGCTCGTGATCGCCTTCTTCGCTGTCTTTTTCGTGGCTATTCTAGTGGCACCGACGTGGCACAGGAGCAAGGACTTTCAGACTATCTCTCCCGTTCATCCCCTGGAAATGAACAGCCTGAGCGCCGAAGAAATCAACCGGCGCACCCTGCGCCTTGCGAATACAATCAGAACCTCGACGAAGTAGGCATCGCCTTCTCTGCCTGCGCGACCTCCGGCCCCGCACATGATTAATCACGGCGGAGATAAGAACGCCTCGGTTCTGGACTTGAGTGCCTAAGAGTCGTGCCCGCACTGGCTTGCCAGTTTCGCATCGACCCATTTCAGTACACGGCAGCTCGTTTCACGACCGATCCACTGCTGCTGACGCAACTCGAGTATACAACGCTCAAGGCAAAGCAGTAGATAGGTTTCAATTTTGTCATTCAATTGCATGTCGGCGCAGGCTCCCTTAAACAACAACACACGGCGTCCAAAGTTACTGTGCGTTTATTGTGACGCAAGCCCACGGTGTTAAGAAAACACTCTAGATTACGCAAAAGACCGTTCGTGTCATTGATTTCTATCAATTAGTGGTGCCTTTATTATTGCGGTTCCACCACTTAATCGGAATCGCTGCCAACACCGCAATCGGGAGAGCGTGCGCACCACGCGCCGCCGGCTCCTCATGTGTATGGCCGTTACCGGGCGCGAGCGAGAGCGCAGTCCAGGGCGCGCTTAGCATCGCATCGCAATATCTCTCGCAGCGCGTCCCTTGACGCGCACCCGAGGCCCGCGCGACCATACGGCGCCGCACAGGTGCGCGTCGCTGTGGGAATTCTGCTTCAAGTATTCCTCGCCGGAATTAGTCGAAAGCTCAAAGCTCGCTCTTCTCCCCGCCATGCACTCCTGCTTCAGCGAGAGCACCACAGGCCCTGAGACGGGATCGGTGACACCGAGGCCGCCGCCAAGGATCTTCGAGCGTGTCGCGGAAGGCGTCCAGCGTCGCGATCATGGTCGGCCGCGCGTTTGCGAGCGAATCCATGTCGGCCCATTCGGCGATGATGCAGTAGGTGCGCTCCCCGTTTTGGCGAACGCGCAAATGAGCGGGGCTTGGCTCAGCTCTCTCGCCGAAGAGTATATGCCAGGCTGTTTAGCTTAAGAGTAGTTCAGTAATTAAAAGACTAACTTGCTATAGACTCTGGTATTTGTTTTTTTTAACACTTCCAAACTGTTCATTACTAAGCTTTAGCTTTTGCCGTCCTAAGTCCAACGGTATGCCTTTGACATATATCAAATACAAATATGGTGCGGTGCACTATTTTTATAGGTATAGCAGTGCGTCCTGACAGATTCCTTCCCGGGCCTGGGCGTATGACTGCACCTCGGACGAGTTGCTCTGAAGTATTGGAGCGAATGAGTGGCCAACGTAAAATAC
>JBAVVQ010000313.1:0-2557 GCA_049697375.1 Rhodomicrobium sp. | reverse complement strand
GAAGGCGACATGTGTTTGCCCGATTCGCGTTGACGAAACAAGCGATCATGAGCGCGCTCTTCATGTGCGGGTCTTATCGTGGCGCGGGCGAAGGGAGCGCCGTCAAGGGCGAGGCGCTTCGCGCTCGCGCTGCTGTAGCAGCGTGACCCTTGACTGCGCTCATGCCCGCGCGGTGATACGGCCATACACATGAGGCGCAGCACGGATACCGAGGTGAAAGAGTCTCGGCGCAGCTACTTCGCGGCGTTATGGCGGGGCGCTCTTTCGTATTGTGCGTCCCGCCAGAGCTGACAAGGCAATTTTATGCTTTGGTTAGAGCATCGAGCTTGGCGCGTAATCCGTCGATTACGGGCTTTGCTATATCGCTGACGCCAGGGATCGCGAGAACCTTGTTGAACAGTTCTTCGATAGAAGGACGAAGCTGTGCAACGAGCGCAGCGAACGCGGTCTTTCCGTCGACGGGGAGTTTTCCGGCAAGGTCGCGAAGCTTGTCAAACTCCGTCCCCTCCTTCTCCAACTGCGGGAGCGCGGCTTTAGCCGACGCCGCATCGGTGACCCCTTGCAAGGTCGTCTTTACTCCATCAAGGGCTTTTTGCACTGACGACTTGAGATCGACTCCATCGACTGACAGACTACCGGCAACCTGACCGGCGGTAGTCTTGGCTTGCTCCACGACTTGGCCCGCATTGGGCTTGGCTTGTTCAACGACTTCGTTTGAACGCCTGCTCCAAGCCCATAACGCCAACAACGCTGCGGCGGCCACCAGGATGATCCAGCCCTGGCGATTCCATGAAAACTCCATATTCTCCTCCACACTTGTCGGGGCGTCAGGCGTGGCCTTCGTACTTGAAGGATTGGCCTTCGCTTACGGCTGCACACATGCTCGCCGCGCTTGTCTGCGGCAAACGCTTTTGGCTCAAGCCGGAAAGCGAGCACGCGGCCAAGCCCTGGCCCGCTTCTCAGCCCTCAGGGATTAAACTCACCCGGCCTAGTACCCTCCTGCTGAACACGCAAACTGAGAGAGAAGCCACGGGACATCTAAGCAAGTATTATCCCATCCGGCTGCGTTCGAGCGGTGTCTCCAACCAGGGGCGTACCAGACACCATGATACCCCGCTGGGGGTACGGCGTAATAAGCCTGTCCGGCAACGTAATGCCGATGATGGAGTTTTGCTTTCGAAGCGGGCGTTGCCCCAAACGCCGGCGCAACAAGCATCAAAAAAGCAGCTGCGAGAGCTACTAACTTGCAGTTAGTGCGCATGACTTTTTCTCCTCAACAAAACATTTCGCCTTCGTCGCGATAGCGCGGCCGTAAGGCACCCGCGCGGGGTTCAGGGGTTTGTCTGTCAAGGTAAAGTGAACGCGGCCCCGCACAGGCCAACGCGGGGAAAGTTGGGATCACGGGCAACTTGCTCCGCGCTTGACAATAAAAATTAGTTCAGCAATTGGTTCCCCGCTGCGGGCTGATTTCGGCCCTGTTCATGCGGAAGTCGCCACACGAGCTTTTAAGACCTCTTGAGCCAGATCAAACTCAAGCCCGAGATCGTGCAGAATAATGCCACAGCGAAATGTTCTCGTTGACACCCTTCTGCGGCTGGGGGATTTGGTGTCCGTGCGAGCGCCGGGCTTCTTGCAGCGCAGATATGGCTTGGCGTCGGTTATGCTCGTCTTCGATTTGCAATTCCGGTTGCGGTGCAACGGGTGCAATCGCCGCAGCGGTTTTCCGGATTACGATTTTCGACGAGCGGAGGCGCGGCGATAATTGGAAGCCACGGTTGGAGCGCGTGGTTGTGGCGGGGGAGTGAAGGCGGCCGCAACCCCTCTGCCTTCATGTCATCGAATTGGCGTGGCCGTCGCTGGCGCTCCGGAAATCTCGATCGGAAGACCGCGATGCGGCTATTTCGTGACCTTGGTGTCGAGCCAGCTGCGAATTGCCCACATCGCCTCCTGGCTCAGGATCCCCTCGAATTTCGGCATGTGGACCGCCCCATTGCGCACGGCGCCCTTGCGGACCCTCTCGATGTAAATCTCGTCGCCTTCCGCACCGGGCGCCGAGTCGCGCAGATCGGGAGCAAGGCCCCCCGAAAGGGCCTCGAGTCCATGGCAGCGAGCGCAATTCTGGGTGTACCCGTGCTCACCGATCTTAATGGCCAGAGGATTGCCCCGATACGGATTCTCGCTGAGCCATTCCTCGCCGAGCGGTAATAGCCCTTTGGTCTCCATCGCTTGCGGGGTGACGTCCCCGTGAGTCAGGCCGCTCTGGGGCGATGCTAGGACACTAGCGACAAACACGACCGTCACACCAAGTCTTTTCAACTGCGTCATAAGCCCGGTCTCCTTCGTATGACCAAAAATAGTTTCGAGCACCAAAGAACGCATCGCTTCAACAATGAACTACCGGCACCGGTTGCCCCCCGTTCTGTCGGCGCGGCGAGATGCGCGACCGCACCTTCGAGAACCTGTTCTTCCGGGCGTCCGGCCTCAACCTACTCACCGCCGCCGTACTGATTGGCGGAACCGGCACCGGCAAAAGCCATAAAGCCATCTCTCCATCGCC
>JBAVVQ010000312.1:0-7518 GCA_049697375.1 Rhodomicrobium sp. | reverse complement strand
ACTCTTAATCAGCGGGTCCAAGGTTCGAGTCCTTGTGCGCCCACCAAAATAAGCCAATAAAATCGAGGGTGTAGCGGGCTAGAAAGTCCGAAACACTAAGATAGAAAGCGGCTCCAAAGGCGAATTTCGCCGTTGCGCTGTTGCGCACAACGGCCCGTTTTCGAAACTCCGTCTCTTTTTTCAGGATGAAGCGCGCATCGACCAAATGGGCGCGTCTGTCACCGCCGGTTCACGAGGGCAAGCGCCTTCGGGCTGATGCGGTCAACGCTTTGCTTTCGCCACTATCTACGGCGCCGTCGAGCCGGGAGCCGATAACGCCTTTGCGCTTATCTCGCACCGGCTGCTCGACGACGCCATCCTCGATGCCGCGGCGGTTGCGTGGAACCGCATGGCCAAGGAGAAAGGACGCCTCGCAAGCCTATCGGGCGCTTTTCGATCACGCGAAATAGCTCATTTCCATGCACATCCAACAATCCGGTCGGTTGGGGATCATAAGACGTTTCGAGAACTTGAACTCGGGCCACCCGGTTTCTTCTTGTCCCCGCCATAATGGTACAACTGGACTTTTTCGATCGTCGCAACACCTCCGCTCAAAAGCTTGCCGAGGACGGCGAGAAAGGCATTCACCTTGTCTTCGGTGTCGACAATTTCAACGACAATTGGCAGGTCATGAGAGGCGTGCAGGATTTTCGCAGCGCTAAGCCCGCTTCGCTCGCCATATCCCATATACCCCCTAAAGACGGTTGCGCCAGCAAGGTGAGAGGCCTGCGCCTGCACCACGATCTCTTCATAGAGGGGGCGGCCTTTATACTTATCGTTCTCGCCGCAAAAAATGCGTAACCTTACCGCTGTCTCGACTCGCCACATCTTGTGTCCAGCTTTCCTCGATGGCGCCTGCGTTCTATTAGAAAATCATGTTTTTGCTATCTGGTAAATCAAAGTTCCAAAGTATTAGTTCGATCTGCTTGTCTCAGGCCTGCGGTCTCTAACTCTCGGTCTGAAGTCTCCGGGCCGGATCATGCCGAAGCGAAGCGGCGCAGCCGGCGCCCGACTTGGTCTGGCCCGCATACTTCCTCCACAAAGGAAGCTCCACCCCCTGGGGGCCAAGCTTAAACTGCCTCGGATGCTTCCTCACTCTGAGAGGGCTCAGAGCCGTTCCCGTCGCCCAGGAAGGCAATCTGAAGCGCAGGCACCACGACGAGGAGCATGATCGGCCCAATGAACATGCCGCCCACAACGACAATGGCTAACGGGCGCTGCACCTGGCTGCCAATGCCCGTCGACAGCGCGGCCGGGAGAAGACCGATGCAGGCCGAAAGCGCCGTCATCAGCATTGGGCGCATCCTCTGCGTTGCGGCCTGGAACATGGCGTCCAAGGTTCCAGCGCCCGAGTGCCTCAGTTCGTTGAAATAGGTCATGATCAGAATACCGTTCATGACCGAAACGCCAAAGAGCGAAACGAAGCCAATCGCCGCCGAAATCCCAAACGCCTCACCCGATACGGCGAGCGCGATGATGCCGCCCGCCACTGCAAAGGGGATGCCCGTCAGCACGAGCAGGCTGTCGCGGAATGAATTGAATAAGGCATAGAGAAGGCCCAGGATCAGGACAAGGCTCAGCGGCACGATGATCTCAAGCCGCCTCTGCGCTTGCTCAAGTTCCTCGAACTCGCCTGCCCATTCCAGGCGATAGCCGTTCGGCAGCGAGATCGCCTTGGCGATCCTTTCTTTGCCTTCTGCGACGGCGCTTCCAAGATCGCGGCCCCGCACGCTGAACTTGATCGGGATGAATCTCTGGTTTCTTTCGTGAAAGATGTACGACGCTCCGGTCTCGATGGAGATGTCGGCGACCTCGGTCAGGGGGATGTAAGCGTTGCCGTTCGGCGTCGTCACGTTAATCTTGGCGTTCCGGATGACGTCGATTGTGTCGCGGAACCGGGGGGCGGCTCTCACAGTCACGCCAAAGAGGCGATCGAATTCGTAGACGGTCGTGGCGGTGGCGCCGCCGAACGCAGTCTGTACGAAAGTATTGATATCGCCTGTATTCAGCCCATAACGGGCGGCCTTATCGCGATCGACCCGGATGTTGAGATTGGGCTGGCCCAGCACACGGAAAATCCCAAGGTCAGTCACGCCCGGAACGTCGCTCATGACTTTCTTGATCTGATTTGCGAGGTCTTCGAGCTTCGGCAGATCGGGTCCAATGATCTTGATCGAGTTTGCGCCTTTGACCCCCGACAGGCCTTCCTCGATGTTGTCCTGGATGTATTGAGAAAAGTTCATGTCGATGCCGGTAAATTCCCGCGCGAACTCTTCCTGGAGGTCTTTGACCAGATCGTCTTTGGTGCGGCCCGCCTCCCATTGCTCGAAAGGCTTCAGCGGCACGAAAAATTCGGCGTTGAAAAACCCGGTTGCGTCGCTGCCATTGTCCGGGCGGCCATGCTGCGAGACCACCGTGATGACTTCCGGGTGGCTTTTGATGATCGCACGCATCCGATTCACAATAGGCATTCCAGCTTCGAGAGAAATCGTCGGCGGCATCGACGCGCGGATCCACAGATTGCCTTCCTCGAGCGCGGGCAGAAACTCCGTTCCGAGGTTTGACGCAAGGAACACGCTGTAGCCCAAAAACACGAGGCCGAGCAGGATGACGAATTTACGCGCATTGAGCGCGAGCCGCAGAATTGGCGTGTAGACGACGCGGATTGCCCGCACGACAATAGTTTCGGTCTCACGCACATGTTCGGGTATCAGGAAAGAAACCAGCACCGGCGTGACCGTGAATGTGGCCAGCAAGGCGCCAACCAGCGCATAGCCGTAAGTGCGCGCCATCGGGTTGAAGATCTGACCCTCGACGCCCTGCATTGTGAAAAGCGGAATGAAAGCTGCAAGCGTAACGGCGGTCGAGAATAGAACGGCGGTATCGACCTGCGTAACGCCGATGTAAATGAGGCGGATGCGGTTCAAAAGGCTCGAGTCCGCGCTGTAAGCGCCGTTGCGGCCTCGGCCGATCGGGGTCCGCCTTCTAAGAAGCTCCTCTCGCTCCTGAGCCTGAAAAACGCGGAAGATGTTTTCGACGACGATCACCGCCGAGTCCACGATGATCCCGAAATCGATGGCCCCGAGAGAAAGAAGATTGGCGTCCTCCCCTCGCAAGACGAGGATGATGATGCTGAAGAAAAGCGCGAAGGGGATGTTGACTCCGACAATAATCGCGCTTCGCAAGTCTCCAAGAAAAATCCATTGGATCAAGAAGACGAGGAGGCAGCCGAATACGAGGTTATGAAGCACCGTCTTCGTCGTGACATTCACAAGACTGGACCGGTCGTAATACGGGACGAGCCTCACGCCTGGCGGCAAGGTCCCGTCCGAGTTGATTTTCTCGACCTCGGCCTTGATACGGGGAATGACATCGTTCGTGTGAAGCGTGCGGTTCATGACCAGGATCGCCGCGACGATGTCGTCGTCATTGTTCCGGCCCGCTTTGCCAAGCCGCGGCACGTAGCCGACACCCACCTTCGCCACGTCCTTGATCTGAACCGGCACGCCGTTGAACTGGCCAAGCGTAATGTTCTCGAGGTCGTTGACCTTGCGCCCGAGGATCAAGTCCGTGTCGCCGCCGTCGTTGATCAAGCCGACGCCCCGAATTGTCACCGATTGCTTGCCGATGTTGATGGTGCGCGCGCCAACATTCACATTCGCGTTGCCGACGGCGCTCACGAGCTGAGCCAATGTCAGATTATAGCCTTCGAGCTTATTGAGGTCAGCCTCCACCTCGAATTCTTTGGTCGTTCCACCCCAGGTGTTCACCTGAACGATCCCTGGAACGGTGAGGAAGCGGCGTTGCAAGATCCAATCTTGTACGGTGCGAAGGTTCGTGATGCCGAAGTGTTTCGGGCCAGTCACTTGATAGCGGTAGATTTCACCCACCAAGCTCGACGCCTGGATCTGCGGCTGAACGTTGTTGGGCAGGCTGACGTTTTGCAGAAGGCTGATCTGTGTTTGCTGCAGAGCGAAATAGAAATCTACCCCGTAATCGAAGGTGACCCTCACAAAGGAGAGTCCATAGAATGAGGTGGAGCGTATATTGTTCACACCCGGCGTCGGAGCCAAACCGACCTCGAGCGGGATTGTATAAAGCCGCTCCATTTCCTCCGCGGAGAGGCCAGCCGATTGAGCGGTGATTTCAAGAATGGCGGGAGCCGGGTTGGGGTAGGCCTCGATGTTGAGTCTGGTGAAGGCGACTGCGCCTCCCACGATGAAGGCCGCGAGGAACAATAAAATAATGGGCCGCCGCGTAAGGCCAAATGCAACGAGACCATTGAGCACAGCTCACCTCACGAGAATTCTGTCTGGCCGGTGAGCACTAGTACAGCCGGAGACAAGTTGGCGCCACATTTGTTGCAAGCACTCAAGCGAACTTGCCTCCAAAAAGCTGTAACAAAGCGTATCCGCTTTTGATGGACTCAAAAGCGCGCTCTAGCTCTTTGTTCGATCGTGGGTCTTATCGGAAAGCCGCTTTATGCTTTTCCGGACGCACTCTAGAGCCAATAGGTTGCTAGTACGCCTTATCCGCGGGGCGTACTAGGCCCTGTCGTCAGTTGGAGGAGAGTCCGTCGAGCCACTCCGGATCAAGAAACCTGTGCGGCCTCTGTTGCCGTCGTCAGTCTAGGGATTCCCAAATCACTTTTTCTCTGACTCATGACCTGTCGGCAATGGGGAGGCCGACAGATGCAACGCTACGCCTTGCGCGACGACCAATGGATAAAGATCAGGGATTTTCTGCCGGGTCGGGAGGGCCATGTTGGCGGCACGGCGGCGGACAACCGCTTGTTTGTCGACGCCATTATTTATCGATACCGAACCGGAATTCCATGGCGTGATCTGCCCGAGCGCTATGGCGACTGGAAAGCGACGCACAAGCGCTTGCGGAGATGGTGCAAAAGTGGCGTTTTTGCGCGCCTTCTCAAGGCTTTGGCGTTCGATGCCGATGCGGAATACATGTCCATCGATTCAACCAGCGTCCGCGCCCACCAACATAGCGCAGGCGCTAAAAAAAAGAAGGCGAAGATCAAGCCATCGGCAGATCCCGTGGCGGACTGACGACCAAGATCCACGCCATCGTCGATGCGCTCGGCAACCCCGTGGCGCTGTCGCTCACGCCGGGCCAAGCGGCCGATATCACACAGGCGGCAGCGTTGCTCGACCAAGTCGAACCCGAAGCCTTTCTCGCCGATAAGGGCTATGACTCCGACGCCTTGATTCAGACGCTCGAGGAGCGGGACATCACGCCCGTCATCCCCTCGAAAGCCAATCGCCGCCAGGCGCGCAAGACCGATTTCGCTCTCTACCGTGAGCGCAATCTCGTCGAGCGCTTCTTCAACAAACTCAAGCAGTACCGCGCTCTCGCCACCCGCTATGATAAGCTCGCCAACACTTTCCTTGCCGCCGTCGCCCTGGTTTGTGTACTCTTCTGGCTCAACTGACGACAGGACCTAGTCCGCTACCGGCCTGGTGCTGAGATCGAACCCTCAATCAAACAGCTTCGGCGCGAGCGTTCGCGGCGGATGACAGCATTTGTCTCAGGAGGGTCGCGACCGGACCTTCAACATATTTGAACAAAATTCCGCTTGTGCCCCGGCACCTGCCGCATTCTTTCCGCCCGCCGGGCGCCGCTTCACGTGCGAGATTGACCCTGTACGGCCACCATCGCAAGCAGAGAGGCTGAGCTGGCTGAAGCAAATGAGGGCTCCTTGCCTTAGTAAATCTCTGTAGCTGCGTATTGCTACAGCTGCCGGTGGGCCAACCCTCGCTACAATTTCGAACAAGGGCGCCCTGTTTTCGGCCAAGGTCGACATTATGCTCTTACGGGAAATCACATTAAGTCCGGGGACAGCCTATGGCGCGAGCGGAAGAACAGAGATTAACGGTCGTCGGCCTTAACAGATTTGGACTCGGAGCTCGCCCGGGTGACCTATCCCGCATCGGAAGCAATATCCGTGAAGCTCTCCTGCAGGAGGTTGTATCTGAGACCACAGCAGTTTCTGCGAGGGAGAACCTGCTCTCGAGTGCAGAGGCGTTCCGGCGTCTTAAGGCTGAGCGCGACGAGGTCAAGTCTCTGCAAGATAAGAACCCGGCGTCAGCGGATGCAAAGAAAGCCTCGCCAGACCCTCAAGCTACGAAAGAAGATGTGAAAAATCCTCCTCGCCGCGTTGTGCGCGAGATTTTTCAAGCGGAGACTATTGCAAGGCTCGACGCTGCCAACCAGGCCCCGACAGGATTTGCGGAGCGGCTGGTCCTTTTCTGGTCGAACCATTTCTGTATCTCGGCCAGGAAGGCCGGAGCTGTCAGGATAATGGCAGGCGCCTATGAGCGCGAGGTCATCCGTCCGCATGTCTTTGGACGGTTCGAGGACATGTTGCTTGCGGCCGAGAAACATCCCGCGGTGCTCGTCTATCTCGACAATGAGCAGTCGATTGGACCCAGTTCACGCGGCGGGCAACGCCAGCAGAAGGGCCTGAACGAAAACCTCGCCCGTGAAATCATGGAGCTTCACACGCTCGGCGTTGGCGGCGGATATACTCAGGACGACGTGACCTCGTTTGCGAGGGTGCTGACTGGCTGGCGTTTTGCCCGGCAAGCCAGCCCCTTTGGAGAAGAGGGCCATTTTGTCTTCAATCCCAATCTCCACGAGCCCGGCAATCATAAGATCATGGGCGTTGTCTATCGCGACGACGGCGTCAGACAGGGAGAAGCGGCGCTCCTTGCGCTGGCGAGACATCCGTCCACGGCCCGGCACATTGCACGAAAGCTCGCAACGCATTTTGTGTCGGATACGCTGAGCGAAGCGCTGATCAGCAGGCTCGAAACCACCTTCCGCAAAACCCAAGGGGACTTATCCGCCGTTTCGCGCGCATTGATCCAAGCGCCTGAGGCCTGGTCTGAAGAGCCTTCCAAGCTTCGCACACCTTATGAGTTCCTAGCGGCTTCCGTGAGGGCGACGGGCGTACCGATGAAAGCACCGCAGATCAACGGTGCGCTCATGAGCATGGGCCAGCCGCTCTGGAGTCCACCTGGACCGAACGGATTTTCCGATCAATCGTCCGTCTGGATTTCCCCCGAAGGCATGAAGGCGCGTCTTAATTTTGCGGCGCGATTTGCGCAGTTCGTTCCAGGCGACAAGAAGCCTACCGAGGCGCTCGATTTAGTTCTGGGGCCAATTGCCTCAGACCATACAAGAATGGCGGTGGCTCGCGCGGAAAGCCGCGAGCAGGGCTTTGCGCTCCTGCTGATGGCACCAGAATTCCAAAGGAGATAGCGCCATGCTCTGTGAAACGCCATCTCTCTCCCGCCGGGCGCTTTTGGGCAGTGCAGGAGCTCTTTTTGCTTGGGCATATATGCCGAAATTCGTCTTCGCCGCAGGCAACCGCGATGCACGCTTCATCGTGATTGTGTTGCGAGGTGCGCTCGATGGCCTTTCCGCGGTCGCCCCCTTCGGGGATCCCGATTATGAAAGCCT
>JBAVVQ010000311.1:0-1835 GCA_049697375.1 Rhodomicrobium sp. | reverse complement strand
CCTTCGAAAGCCTCGCGCGCTTGCGGGGCATAGAGTGCCGCGCTCCCGATAAGTTTGCCGAGGCATTCCATGTCCGCAAACTCGCCCTCTCTGTTGGCTCCTGAGCCGCGTTTTCCTGCTCGCTCTTACGGCTCGCCGCAACGGGCGGGCTATTTTGGCTCATAGGGATGTTCGCGCTGACCTTCAGCGATTATCTCACGCGCGGGCGCTGACATAGGCTGCCGCCGCGATCAGTTCGTCGGCGCTGGCGTCAGCACGGGATCGGGCCGATAAATTTCTGGAAAAAGGCGCTTGAGCTCACCGATCTTCGGCAGATCGTTTAGGACGATATAGGGGTGGTTCGGGTGCTGCACTAGAAAGTCCTGATGATAAGCTTCGGCTGGATAGAAGGCCTTGCCGGGCTCGATCTTGGTGACGATTGCTCCATCAAACACGCGCGCCTTGTCGAGCTGGGCGATGTAGGTCTGAGCGATGCGCGCCTGTTCCGCATTGGCGGGAAAAATCGCGGAGCGGTATTGGGCGCCGGTATCGGGTCCTTGCCGGTTCAGTTCGGTGGGATCGTGGGCGACTGAGAAATAAATCTGGAGAATCCGGCCGTAACTGATCTTGCGGGGATCGAAGGCGATGCGCACCGACTCCGCGTGGCCGGTCGTTCCCTTTCCGACAACGTAATACTGCGCCGTTTCCTTCTCGCCGCCGGCATAGCCGGATACGGCGCCTGTGACCCCCTCGACATGCTGGTAGACGCCCTGGACGCCCCAGAAGCATCCTCCGGCCAGAATCGCGATCTCCGATGGCGCTGCGGGCGCCGCCTCCTCGACCGCCGGGGCTGGGATCTTGCGCGCTTCACCAGCGGCGGATGGCCGGCCAGTGAGCAGCGGCATTGTCAAAAGTGGCAACAAAAGCGCCGCTGCGAAGACCGGGAGGCGGGATAACATTCTGATCGCTTTGGTCATGAGAGCTCCGGTTTTAGCCAAAAGTGAATGCGTAGGCTTCGACACCCGGGTCCAGGAACTGGATCTCGAAAGTGTGGTCCATTATCGGTCCGCTCTGACGGACAAGCTGGTACAGCCTTTGCTCGGTCACAGCGCCTTGGCCGCCGGGATCGACGTCCGAGCCATGGCTTGCGCCGGGCTCCTTGCCATCGATCTTGACGAGGAAGCGGATCATCTTTCCGTCCGGCGGTGGGCCGAGAACGAGATGCAAGTCGCGGGCATGGAATTCGAAAACGATGCCGCCGTCTTTCTGATCGAGTACGGCATGTTCGGCCTTGATCGTCCAATCTCCACGCAAGCCCCATTCATTCAGCCGTGGAGAGCCGCCTGTATAGGAGTGCGGCTTATCCCGCGCCGCGCCGCCTGGCGAGACGAAGTGTTCCGATCTTTCATAGCCGAGATAGGTCTCCGGCGAGCGGACGCTGGCTGCATCCGAGGCCGCCTCCGCGCCCGACGCCTTCACCAAAGCGACGCCCCGGGAGACGTCCTTTTCACCAGCCTCGCGCAGAAGCGTTTGAATGATCTCTTCCGACTCTTCGTAATCTCCCTCGCCGAAATGATGGTGGCGGATGCGGCCTTCGGCATCGATGAAATAGTGGGCGGGCCAGTACTGGTTGCCAAAGGCGCGCCAGATGGCGTAGTTGCTGTCGATTGCGACGGGATAGCCGATCTTCAAATCGGCGACGGCGTTCTTCACATTGGCGGCGCTCTTTTCGAACGCAAACTCCGGCGTGTGCACGCCAATGACGACAAGGCCCTGATCTTTGTATTTCTCGGCCCATGCCCTGACATAGGGGATGGACCTGAGGCAGTTGATGCAGGAATAGGTCCAGAAGTCGA
>JBAVVQ010000310.1:0-6972 GCA_049697375.1 Rhodomicrobium sp. | reverse complement strand
AGCGCAAGGGCATCTCCTGTTATAAGTGTGAGCAGCGCGCCTGCGCTGTTGCAAAGCACGCCACCGATGATAATGTAGGGACAACGCGGGTGTAGCTCAGCCGGTAGAGCATCAGCTTCCCAAGCTGGGGGTCGCGAGTTCGAGCCTCGTCGCCCGCTCCATAACTCAGAAAGCCTCACCCTCCGGTTGGTCTGCAGCAACGATTGGCTTCTCCTTCCCGGGCCGCACTTATAATCCTGCCGGAAGCTTGGAAGCCATCATCGCGCTTCGGTCGAGCCTGCGGCCATCGACGATGAAAGTCCCATCTCCGACCGCGTGAACCGTGCGTTTCTCCTTACGCGCGGGGTCCTCATAGGCCGCCACCGCCTGCAGCACGACAATGTTGTGTTTCTCAATCAGGTCGATGACTTTGCACTCGATGTTGGCTAGGCACTCCTTGATCAAGGGGGCCTTGACGAGCATGCCGGGCATGGCCGTGAGCTTGAACTTAGCGAACTTGTCGGTATCGTCGCCTGAGCATGTCCCGATCCCGACAACCCGGTCCAGCAGGTCGACCGTTGGAATGGCGATCACACACTCCCTCGTCCTTTGTAAGGCCGCGAAGGAATAATTCCACGCGCCCGTCGTGATGGCGAACATCGGCGTGAAATCCAGCACCATGGTCCACGAGACGGTCATGATGTTGTTCTTGTTTCCATCGCAGGTCGTCACGAGGACCACAGGCCCCGGCTCAATCAGGGTAAATACCCGGCTCATCATCAGCTGGCGCATGGAAGCATCCCCGAAAGCATGCCGCAGAAAGGTGCAATAATAGCGTGGAGCCCAAGACCGCAGGAAAATTATCGGTTTTTCGGTGAAATTCGGCTTCGTGGAATTTCCGGACAACCCTAGCATTTTCGGGAACTTACCCGGCGCCCTGAAAGTTATCGCCGCCGGCACGCCTTGTCCGCGGGAAGTCCTGTCTTCGCCCGCAGCAGATGGGCCAGGACTTCCCGTTGGGCGTACCAGTGTGAGCCAAGAAATGCTGACGATGCGATTATCTTTGAGATACGCTAGCTGAGAAAGTGGCAATCCCACCGAGCCCAAGGCGATGCCCTAAAGGTCAGACATGGCACGGATCGCAATCGTTCATACCACCAATTATCGATATCGAAATCCGGTCGGGTTGACCCGCCATCGGATGATGCTGAGGCCAGACGATAGCCACGACTTGCGTCTGCACGAGGCGATCTTGGCGATCGACCCCTCTCCTGTTTCGGTCCGCTGGGCGCATGACGTTTTCAACAATTCAATCTGCCTTGTCGAATGGCTGCGCTCCTTGCGGACAAAGCATCTCACCATCGTCTCGACGCTCGACCTTACCCATCACCCAGAGGGTCCGGCGGTGCCCGACTACACCCTCGATCCCTCGGCGGAAGTTCTGCCTTTTTCCTACGCGGAGCAGGACGCCCCCGATCTCTCCGGTCTCGCCAAGCCTCAGCTGCCCGATCCGGATGGCATCGTCGCGGCATGGGCGCGCCGCTTCGTTTCCGAGCCTGGAAAGACCCCGACCTTAAAGATGCTGGCGGCTATGACCCATGCAATCAAGGCCGGGTTTCGCTATCAGGAGCGCCATGAGGAAGGCGCCCAGAGCGCGGTGGAGACCCTCGCGCTCGGCTCGGGAACCTGCCGCGATTTTGCGGTTCTCATGATGGAGGCGTTGCGAAGCATCGGGCTGGCCGCGCGATTTGTGACGGGTTACCCTACGACGATACGTCAGGAACGACGAGGGGCGGCGGCAGCACACATGCGTGGTGCAGCGTCTACTTGCCGGGGGCTGGCTGGGTCGAATATGATCCGACCAACGGGCTTGTCGCCGGGGCCAATCTGGTACGCGTCGGGGTCACGCGGACAGCCCTGCAGGCGAGTCCAATTTCGGGCGGCTACATCGGTGATCCCAACGACACGCTAGGGCTCGACGTCTGTGTCGCTGTCAGCGCAGTTCCGATCTAAAAGGGGGCTTCGCCCCGCAGGATCGGCTTCATGACCGGCTTTACGCCTGCGGTGCTCGCCGCCATTTTGAAAGTTGCGCCATCCTTGGCGATGTCACAAGTGTCCAGGTCTTTGGGCCGAAGGAGCCACATATGGACACAGTGTCCCATCGGGACAGCCCTGATTCCTATGTTTCGACAGGGCATCTTCCGCCGTCGGACCGCATAGCGGCTCTGGTTGAAGAGGCTCACGAGCATTTCAGGCCGAATTGCGAGGGCCGGAGGTCGTCCGTCTATCCTTCCCTCGCAACTGCACGGGAAGACTTGTTCGGCCTATGTGTTGCTGCGACCGACGGAAGACTCTACGCAGCGGGAGACTCGGAATGCGAATTCCCGATCATGAGCGTGTCGAAGCCGTTCGTGTTCGCTTTGGTGTGTGAAGCCTTGGGCGCTCAGACGGCGCGCGACAGGCTCGGGGTCAATGCGACCGGACTCCCGTTCAACTCGCTGGAAGCTCTCGAACGCAGCGTGGACGGCAGAACCAATCCAATGGTCAATCCCGGAGCCATTGCAGCAACCTGCCTCGTTCCGGGGGCGACGCACCACGAGAAGTGGCAATTCATCCAGGATGGCTTATCACGCTTTGCCGGGCGGCCCCTCGCCTTGAACGAGCCTATCTTCGCCTGTGCTTCCGAGAGCAATTTCCGGAATCGGGAAATCGCCGAGCGCCTGAAGGCGTTGAGCCAGCTTTCGCTCAACCCGGCCGAGGCGGTTGATCTTTACACGCGGCAGTGCTCGCTCGATGTTCGCGTGAAGGACTTGGCGGTGATGGGCGCCGCTTTGGCCGACGGTGGCGTGAACCCGATCACCAGGCGGCGGGTGATCGAAGCGGAAAGCTGCAAATTCGCGCTTGCGGTGATGGCGACGGCGGGCCTCTACGAAAAATCGGGAGACTGGCTTTACGATGTCGGGCTTCCCGGCAAAAGCGGGATCAGCGGCGGGATCGTTATGATCTCGCCCGGCAAAGGCGCTCTTGGCGCTTATGCGCCGCCTCTGGACGAAGCCGGCAATAGCGTGAAAGGGCAACTCGTGGCCCGGCGTCTATCGGAGCGACTGGGGCTCAATCTCTTCGCCTCGAAGCCCGAAGCCTGAAGCGCGGAAGCACCGTCCATCGAGATCGTGCGTCGCGATGATGGCGCCCCGGCGTTACCGCACGAGCCAGCCAATCGCCACGGCATTGGCAAGATCGATGAAGAAGGCGGAGACGAGAGGCAGGATGATGAACGCCGTGGGCGCGGCGCCATGCGCTTTCGTGATTGCGGTCATATTAGCAATCGCGGTCGGCGTTGCGCCGAGACTGATTCCGCCGAACCCGGCCGTGATGACGGCGGCGTCGTAGGTCGCGCCCATCGCTGGAAAAACGACGAATGCCATGTAGAGGACGGCGACGATGGTCTGAATTGCAAGCACCGCGACCAAGGACGGCCCGAGGCCACCGAGGGTCCAAAGCTGCATGCTCATCAAAGACATGGATAGAAAAACATTCAGCGAGAGATCGGAAACAAGCGCGAGCGCATGCGTGCGAAAGGGCCAGCCCATTTGAGGAAAGAGGCGCGGGACGGTGTTGGTGAGGGCAATTGCGCAGAGCAGGCAAGCGACGAACAAGGGCAGCTTCAGACCAGCCTGCACGAGCGCCTCGTGGAGCGAAAAGCCGATCAGAATCGCGACATTGAGGACCAGGATCGTCTTCAGTAACTGGATGTATTGATATCGTCGCCGGCTGTATCGTCGGGCAATCCCATCACGGGCGGCGCGTCCATGGGACCAGAGAGCTTATGGCGTGCGATCAGAATGCGCGCAATCGGGCCGCCAATGAGGCTTGCGATGACAAGACCGAGCGTTGCGGCCGCGACGCCGATTTCCAAGGCGTTCTGTAAGCCGAAACGCGCCGTGATCAAAGGGGCCCAGGCGATCGTGGTGCCGTGCCCGCCAATAAGAGAGGCCGATCCGAGAAGCACCGTGATCCCTTTCGGCATATCGAAGACTTCCGAGCCGCCCGCCGCAATCAGGTTCTGGATTACGAGATAAACGAGCGTGAGCGCCAGCAGAACGGCGAGTGGCCGGCCCCCGGAGATCAGATCGCCGAGCTTGGCGTTGAGGCCGATCCCCGTGAAGAAGTAAAGCAGCAGCATATCTCGCGCGTCGAGGTCGAAAACGATCTTAAATCCCAGCGCCTCGTACGCAAACAGTGTGACCAAATGCCGCGAGCAGGCCGCCAGTGACCGCCTCGGGAATGTTCCACCGCCGAAGGGGCCCGATCAGACTATTAAGGCCCCTGCCGATAAAGAACACGATAATCGAAATGGTGAACGTGAGCAGGCCAGGCGTTTCGAACGTCGTCATCGTGCGTCCACCGCATGGTGAGGAAATCGGGCTGCTCGATGCCGGCCCAAACGTGGCCAAGCTCCCGCACGCGACAGAAACGCAATTCCTCCAGATTTGCAATATCTTGTCGCTCAATCACGCGCGCGACCGCAGCCCCCATACAGGCAACGCCTGGCTACGTCGCTCGCTCCTTGGACGGACGCCGCGGCCAGAAGTTCAACAGAAGTCCCATCACAAACACAGCGCCTAACAGTAAAAAGAGTGCGGACTGCTTGAACCACGCAATTGCCGGCACGGCGAGCGCCATTGCAAGGCCCAAAAAACAGATCTCCAAGGACAGGAGATTTACCCCGGCTAGAAAAGTGCCGAGCGCAAACAATGTCAAAAGGACCAGGCTGGTCGCCGGTGCGGGCAACATTTGCCGCAGGTCCGACCAGAGCAGCATATTCATCGTGAGGAGGATAGCCGCCCAGTGGAGCGCTTGCGTCCCAATCAGCCGATAGTGGGCGTTTTTGCCCTCGGCATCGTCCCAGGCCGTTACGACGCAGAGAATTCCCGTCGCCAGAGCCAGAAACTCCCAATAGCCAACGAGCGGCCGGCTCGAAATGTTTTGGTAGGCCACGCCGAAGACCGCCAGCGCGAGCGCTGCGATGAAGGGCAGCTTCCGCCACAGAAAGTTACCTCCGGAACGGCGGGATGGAGCATCTGCATTCTGCGCTAGTTCAGCTTCCGCCATCGAACTTGCCTTTCCAACGACGCGTTACAACACTTACCGACCTACGTCTGCTGTTTTTGCAGAATACTCTCCTTTCAACAATGCGCCACGTCCTGCGTCAAAGCGAAATTTAAAAACTCACGGTCACCAAACGCCTATTCTGAATCAGAGAGCAGCCGTACCACCCACTGGCGCGACGGGTCCTGCTGGCAGATCGTCAGGAATGCAATCGTCATAGGCAGCCCGATGAAGGCGCCTGGAAGTCCCCACACAAACCCCCAGTAAAAGAATGCAATCAGCATCACGAAAGGTGAAACGGCAAAAGCCTTGCTCGCCACGATTGGTTCGATGTAGCTCCCTATCAGGAATTGGATGAAGTAGAGACCTCCAAACAAGATCGCCGGCATCTGCCAGGATTCGAATTGCACTGTCGAAAAAAGCACAGGCAGGATGACAGCAATCAATGTTCCAAAATAAGGAATGTAGTTCAAAACAAATGAAATAATGCCCCATGCAATTGCCAGATCCAATCCCATATAGTAGGTGTATATAAATACCGCTATCCCGGTTAAAATGCTGGCCAATGTGCGTATAATCATATACTTTCTTATTTTTTGCGCGATATCAGCAGAAGTTACAGAAATCTTCCAGCCTATTTTTGGTTCCAGTTCATCAAATCGTCTCCCAAAAAATCTCAGTTCGGTCAGGCCGAACGTGAGTAATAAGAATACCACGAGGCAAAAGCCAGCGAAGGCGTTCAATCTGAGTGCAATCTCCTGTAAGAATCCGACAAATGCTCGATTATTATATAGCCCCGCTGCCTCGTTGATAAAAATGCCGTGTTCTTCCAGCCATTGCGTCGTCCGCGTGTACAGAGCTTGAAAGCGCGGGAGATTAGCCGATACCCAATGGATGATGTCGCCGACACTCCAGATGATCGCCGTAGCGAACACGACGATTACTATGAGCGATACGAGAATGGTGAGGACGAGCGCAAGAGCATCCGGCATCCTGGCCTCCAATGCCTTTTGAACGGGCCAGACGAGCGCCATGCCGAAGAAAGCAAATGCGATTGGTTCAATAAGGACACGGGCGAAGTAGAGGGCTGCCGACACCAGCACCAACGCAAAAAGGATGCGAATGAAACCGCTGGGCGCGCTGCCGCTCGCCGCCGTCTGTTCCTCGATCAATTTTCTCCCTCCCTTTTGGTTTTGAGGCATTCATTCGCCACGGCCAATAAGATGCGAAGCCGTACGGCTAGCTGGCTCTATCTGGTAACTTTTCAATAAATATCTGCGCTACCCCGCCCACGCAATAATCATCAAGGCGCTCCATGCCTGCTCACCCGGACCGGGGCGGAGCAGCATATCTTGCCGCCAAGATAAATGAATCCAAGGATGCAGTTCTCGAAACAATCAAGGCATAAGGCTTAATCAAGTCATGCCCTGGCCAAGCTCCTCTGAACTGCTCTTGACCCCGGTTCTCGCTCGCTCTACAAATATCCGCCTTCATAAGTGGCCGAGAAAATCCTAATACCATTCGAATGCAGGGGGACAGTCGCGATGGTATCGGTCATCAATCGCGATCCAGTTTTGGTTGATCTTGCGCTCCAGGGCGGCGGCTCGCACGGGGCGTTTACCTGGGGCGTCCTCGACAGGCTTCTGGAAGAGCCGTGGCTCAAAATCGACGGCATTTCCGGGACTTCGGCCGGAGCGATGAACGCCGCGGTGCTTGCGTCGGGCTATGCGAAGGGCGGACCGGAAGAAGCGCGCAAGGCGCTCGACGATTTCTGGCGGCGCGTCTCGGACGGCGCGCTTTTAAGCCCGTTCAAGCGCACGCCGCTCGATATGCTTTTGGGGCGGTGGAGCATGGATATGTCGCCCGCGTTCCTCGCCTTCGACA
>JBAVVQ010000309.1:0-9761 GCA_049697375.1 Rhodomicrobium sp. | reverse complement strand
GCTTCGAAAGCGGCGCGCCGATGCTCGGCTAGCGTTATAACGAGCACGATATTATCCCCCGCCGAAAGCCGGCCCGCACGATGGACGATGAGGCAATCGAGCAGCGGCCAGCGTTCGCGGGCTTCGGCTTCTATTCGGGTGAGTTCTTTCTCGGTCATCCCCGGATAGTGTTCAAGCGTCATCGAAGTGACTTCGCGCCCGCTGGCGTGGTCACGGACGAGGCCGACGAACGCCGCAATCGCGCCGATATCGCTGCGGCCTTTCCGCAAGACAGCGATCTCGGCGCCGACATCGAAATCCTGCTGCTGAACGCGGATCATCGGTCTTCCTTCGCGAGTCCGAATAATCTTCTAAGAGATCGCGGCTTTCCCTTCAACGGTCAAGTCCGCCTGCTTCCGGACTCATGCCTAAGCCGCTCCGTTGGAAGCGTACCAGGCAAGAATGCTATTCCAGATTTCCTCTGCCGTTTCCGCATACCAGAACAATTCGCGATCCTCACGAGCAATCACGCCTTCATCCGCAAGAAAATCGAAATTGATGGCTTGCCGCCAATAGTCTTTGCCCACGAGGACGACCGGAATTTGCTTGAGCTTCTGTGTCTGGACGAGCGTCAGGACCTCGAACAGCTCGTCGAACGTGCCGTATCCGCCCGGAAAGGCCACGAGCGCCTTCGCGCGAAGCACGAAGTGAAATTTCCGCATGGCGAAGTAATGGAAGCAGAAGCTCAGGCCAGGCGTGATGTAAGGGTTGGGAAACTCCTCGTGCGGCAGGGTTATATTGAGGCCGACAGACTTGGCTCCGGCATCGAACGCGCCGCGGTTCGCCGCCTCCATGATGCCGGGGCCGCCGCCGGTCATGATGACGGCGAGCTGCTCCTGGCCGTTGGTGTTGGCTTCGCTGACGAGCCGTCCGAATTCGCGGGCGACGTCGTAATAGCAGCTCTTGGCGAGGATTCGCTTTGCGGCGGCAAGCCGATGCTCCAGCTCCTTATTGCCGCGATCCGCGGCGAGCGCATCTGTCAGCTTCTCCACCTCGCGGGATGCCGCCGCATGCTCGCAGATACGGGTGCTCCCGAAGACCACGATGGTTTGGCGCACCCCTGCTTCTTGGAGAAGGAGGTCAGCCTTGAGATAGTCGATCTGGAGGCGGAGGGCGCGCAAGTCCTCCCGGGCGAGGAAGTCAAAGTCAGTATCCGCCCGGCGATAGCTCGGATTGTTGAGAATGGCTTTAATGCGGGCGTGCGCCTCGGGGTCCTCCTCGGTGGATTTTGGAGAACTCCCAGGAAGGGGCTCGCGCCGCCGAACAGGCCGAGATCGTTTCAGGAGCCTTAAGCCGTTGCGAGAGGCGTCTTTTTTGGCCAAGGGATGAACTCCATGCAGTTTCCGGATGGCTTGCCAAACCCTTCTTGCACAGCCAATGTCAAGGAAATATCACACGCGGGGCATGAAATATGGCGGAACGCAGTTACAAAATCGCGGTAATCGGCGGCGATGGCATCGGGCCGGAGGTCGTCCAGGCCGGGCAGGAGGTTCTGACGGCGCTCGCGCTTGGGGATGGCGGGTTCGCCCTTTCTTTTACAGCCTATGATTGGGGCTCGCACTATTATCGTCAGCATGGCCTCATGATGCCCGCCGACGCGCTAGCCCAGCTCGAAAGCTATGACGCGATCTATTTCGGTTCGGCCGGCGATCCGGGTCTCCCTGACGACATTACGCTCTGGGGCTTGCGGCTTGCGATCTGCCAGGGTCTCGATCAATACGCGAATGTCCGGCCTGCGCGGCCTTTGCCCGGCATAGCGAGCCCGCTCCGCGCCGATCTCGCCCGCGAAATCGACTGGGTCGTCGTCCGCGAGAACAGCGAGGGGGAATATGCCGGGGTTGGCGGCCGCGTCCACCGCGCCTTGCCCCATGAGGTGGGCATGGACGTATCGGTGTTCACGCGCACGGGCGTGGAGCGCATCGCGCGTTATGCGTGCGAGCTTGCCTTGTCCCGGCCCCGGCAGAAGCTGACGGTCGTCACCAAGTCGAATGCGCAGCGCCACGGCATGGTGTTCTGGGACGAGGTTTGCCAGGAGATCGTTCCCGATTATCCGGGCCTCGACGTCGATTTCATGCTCGTCGACGCGATGACGCAACGAATGGTGCTGCGGCCATGGAGCCTTGACACCATCCTCGCCACGAACTTGCACGCCGACATCCTCTCCGACCTTGCAGCCACGTTGATAGGCGGCCTCGGCATCGGCGCGACCGCCAATCTCGACCCGACGCGGCGCCTGCCGTCGATGTTCGAGCCCATCCACGGATCGGCGTTCGACATTGCAGGGAAGGGGATCGCCAATCCCATCGGCGCGCTGTGGACGGCCTGCCTCATGCTCGACCATCTGGGCGAGTTCGAAGCCTCGAAGCGGCTGATGCGGGCGATCGAGACGGTTACGGCGAAAGGGGAGGTTCTGCCTCACGATCTTGGCGGCAGCGCTTCAACGCATGAGGTGACGCAAGCGATCGTCGCGGAGATCAGGAGCGCGAGCGCGTAAGGAGAGTTTGGTGGAAACGCCAACGGATCGCCGCCGCCGTCGTCCCGGAAAGGCGAAGCCTTATCCGGGATCGTAACGCATTGGAGCGCCTGCCTTTATGCGATCCCGGCTCGCGCTTCGCTTGGCCGGGATGACGAATTAGCCCGGATATGATGTCTGGGCAGGGGAGGGTGAATTCTCGGCGCTGAAAAGCCCGTGGAGGAAGCCCATCTTACTGCCACCGAGAGTGACCTTGGATATTTCGCCATGCCGGAAGACGTCTTCCTGGAACCGTGCCGCTTCACAGCAGCGGCCAAGCACTATCTTGCAGGCCGCCCGGCTTATGCGAAGGGGCTCATCTCATGGGTCGTGAAGGACCTGCGCCTGGAAGAGAAAGACGCCGTGATGGATCTTGGCTGCGGGCCGGGAACTCTGGCGATGTTATTCGCGCCGTTCGTCGGATCGGTGCTGGCTATTGATCCGTGTCCGGACATGCTCGAAGTCGCGCGCCACGCTGCAAAAGGAGTGGATAATGTCCACTTCAAATCCGGAAGCTCATTCGACATAGGCTCCGAGCTTGGGACATTCAAATTGGTGACGATCGGCCGCGCATTTCACTGGATGGATCGGTCGGATACCTTGCAGCGCCTTGATGCAATGGTCGAAAGAGAGGGCGCCGTCGCGCTGTTTGCCGATTCACATCCAAAGCATCGCGACAACGCCTGGGTCGAACCGTACCAGCGGATCATCGACGATCATGGTTCGGGCGATATTATCAGAGGGAGCCGCCTTTCAGCCGATTGGCCTTCGGACGAAGATATTTTGCTCGATTCCCCTTTTCCCCGACTCGAACGGATCGCTGTCATCGAGAAGCGCAGCCTGCCTGCGGAGCATCTCGTAGAACGCGCCCTTTCCATCTCAGCCATCAACGAGGCCAATCTTGGCGGCAAGATGCAGCATATGATCGACGATATCCAAGAGTTAAGCTCGCGCTTTGCTCTTGGCGGCGTCGTAAGCGAAGTGATCGAGACCAGCGCGCTCATCGCGCGCCGGGTGTGAAAGCAAACATAGGTTCATTTAGTCTTCCGCGAAGAAGGCGGGTTTCAAGCCACGCTTACGCTGGCTTCGGCGACCGAGCCTCGCAGCCCTGCCAGCAGACGCGCCACCGCCAAAAGCGCTTCGGGCGGCAGATGCAGCGCCAAGCTTATGAGATCTTTATAAAAATCGGTTAGCCGCCCGCTCGCATTTATATGCGGGCCAGGGCACGTTCGCTTCATGAATTGTCACCAAGTCCTGTCGTTGCAGGCGACGGCATCGACATGACCGCGCTTGAGATTGTTGCTGTCACCGCTGGCATTCTTCTCGTCGGTTACCTCGCCGTATCCGAACTCAAGACTGACTTCTCCCAGCGCTCGCACATGAAACGCCTGATCGCGGAAGGGTACGCCCGGTTGCGCGCGGCGCCTTACCGGCGGCGATACGACCGGCGTGTTCATCGAAAAAGCGAGATCCCAGAGCCCTCACGCTGCGCAGTGGGAAATGCGCAAAAGTCTGCTTCCAAACGGAAGTCCCGCCTGCGTCGCAAAATGCTCCGCCACAGGCCCGAGAATCAGCGCCAAGAGGAAGGTGGGACCGCCGGCAATCACGATCACGCCTGTTAGCAGGGAAACGAAAAGGATGCCTGTTGCGGCACGGCGGGAAGACGGCGTGATGAGCTTCGCCTCAAGCGACCCGGCAATCGCAAGCACCCCTCAGCCTTTGAACGTCTTCGCGAGCCAATCGGCGATCGGCTGAGCGGCGTCGCGCCAGTTCCTGTCGAGCATCATCGCATGGGCGCCATTCGGCACGATGACGGAGCGCGCGCCGTAATAGATCGCGGTCAGCCGCACATCGGCGACGGGCATGAACTGGTCCTTCTCGCCGCCGACCACGAGAAGCTTCGGCATGCCCCAAGGAAAAGGAGCAAAGGGAAACCAGCCGATCAGCTGACCGCTTGCTTTCTCCGCAAGGTCGCCGATGCCTTCGGCAAAGCGCTGGCGAAGCTCTGGCGAGGGCGGTTCCGAGAGGAGGCCGTCTTCGATAATAGTGAGATTGGCGGCGCCCGGCCCCTGATGCAGCACGGTCTTCATTTCATGCGCGAGTTTGGGATTGGCGGCATACATCGCAGCCGACGCCCGGATCAGCCCATGCGGAGGCGCAGAGCACAAGAGCACCGCGCCCGCAGCCTTGCCCCCGCGTTGAACGAAGTTCTGAACCACGCCGCCGCCAAACGAGTGACCGATAATCACGGCAGGCCCGTCTATTTCGCTCAGCGCCCACGCGATGTCGTCGGCGAAGTCTGACAGTGCGAACTCGCGCACCTTCTCGCGGCCTTCGCTCCCGCCGTGCCCGCGCAAACTCAGCGCATAGCTGTCATAGCCAAGCTTTGCAAAGAACGGCAGGAAGTGGGGTTCCCAAACCCAGGCTCCGGTACAGATCCCATGAATGAAAAGCAGCTTCACGGGCTTGGGGGCGCCCTCGGCGGCTTTGTGAAGGAGTTCAAGCTTCATGAGACACCTGCACAACGAAAAACTGCGGCATTGAATAGCGGAAATCGTGAGCAGAGCAAGAGGGAAAGAGCGAATGACCTTCGCGATGAGCTGTCATGTGTTGAAATGCTCGAAGCCTTTGCCGGCAAGCTGGAAAGCTGCGCCGTCAGATTGAAGGAAAGCCAGCGCGCCTGCTCCTTGTTTGACGGTCCCGATGTTTGTTACGCGCAGGCCCGCTTCCCTGCTGGCGCTTTCGAAAGCGGCGCAATGCCCGCGAGGGACGGCGGCAAGAATCTCGTAGTCGTCGCCGCCCGACAGAATAATTTCGATCGCTCCGGGAAAGGCCACGGCGGCGGCGCTCGCAGCCGCCGACAGGGGAATTGAAGCAACTCCGACCTCCGCCGATACGTGGGAGGCGCCGCACATCCGTGAAAGATCGAGCGCCAGCCCATCCGAAATGTCCATTGCCGCGGAAGCGTAACGCGCAAGGGCATCCGACAAGGCGAGCCTCGGCTCCGGATAGAGGTAGCGCTTGAGCAGGAAATCGCGGTCGTCAGGCGATAAGGCCTGCATGAAGTCCGCCTTCCCGAGCCGAAGCTTGAGGCCGAGCGCCGCGTCGCCGAGCGTTCCACTGACATAAAGACAATCGCCGGGCTTGGCGCCGCTGCGAGTGATGAGCCCGCGAACAGGGGCTTCGGCGAAAGCGGTCACGGACATCCACCAGGAGCCGCGCGCGGTCACGGTGTCGCCGCCCAAAAGAGCGATGCCGAACTCGCTTTGAGCGCGGGACAGGCCGCTTGCGAAACGCTCCGCCCAGTCGCGCGTCGGGGCTTCGGCCAGCGCCAGCGTCAGCGTGTAGCCTAAGGGTTTGGCGGCTTTTGCGGCAAGATCCGAAACGTTGGCCGCAAGCGCCTTGTAGGCCGCGTCGCCCGGATCGTCGTCTTCGAAAAAGTGGACGCCGGCGACGAGAGCGTCGGCGGTTATCACAAGCCCATGGTCCGGAAGCGCTGTTAGAAGCGCGGCGTCATCTTGCAGGCCGAATGCAGCGGGATGGCTCGCGAGCGGCGCCAGATAATCCGCGATGAACGCAATCTCACCGAGCCTGGCCATCTCCTAGCGTCCCCTTTCATCCTTCAACAAGCTCAGGATGAGGCCGCGTGTTTTCAACGGCTTAAACCTCATGGTAAGCCTGTCGAACCATGGGCGACATCGTTTTTCAGCAGCGAGAAGCCACGCTAACCCGGCTTCTTACCTGCCTTCCGTCCAAACTCATCCTGGCGCTTCTCGCGCGCCACGCGGTCGAGCACACCGTTCACGACAGCGGGTTCCTCGCCGCCAAAGAAGTCATGCGCGATCTCGACATATTCGTTGATGACCGCGCGCGCGGGCACGTCAGACCGTCCGATGATTTCATACACGCCGGAACGAAGGATGGCGCGCAGAATGCTGTCAATGCGCGACAGGCGCCAGCCCTGGGCCAGATGCGCGCCAATCTGCGGGTCGATCTCGAATTGGCGCTCGGCGACGCCCGTTACGATGTCGCGAAAGAAGCCGCGATCGGCGCCGGCGTAAATCTCGACCGTCTGGAAACGATGGTTCAGAAATTCTTCCAGCACCACGCTCAAGTCCCGCTGCGTCATGTCCATCTGGTAGAGCGCCTGGACCGCAGCCAGACGCGCCCGCGTTCGGGCGGGTCCCGGCGGCGCGCCATTATCAGGGCCGGGGTCGCGGCCGTCCTCAAGGTCCATCGGTCAAGCTTTCGGTTCTCTACCCGGCTTAGCGAGGCGCTCAGCGGTGTCTTTTGCGGAAGTCGCGTTTGGCGCGAAGCACTTCAAGACAAGCTTCGGCGGCCTCATGCCCTTTGTTCTTGCCGCTCACGGAAGCCCTCGCCACGGCCTGGGCCTCGTTTTCGACAGTCAATATTCCATTCCCGGCCGGGATGCTGTGCAGCGTTGCGAGCGCTAACAGTCCACGAGCGGACTCATAGGCGACGATGTCAAAATGGGATGTCTCCCCCCGGATGATGCAGCCGAGCGCGACACAGCCGTGGAAGGGTTGTGCAGTCTCTTCCTTGAACAGTCCGGCGCTGACTGCCGCAGATAAAACCTGGGGAATTTCAAGCGCGCCGGGAACCGTCACGACCTCCCACGTGGCGCCAAGCTCCCGCAACGCCATCTCCGCGCCAAGCAAAAGGGCATCCGAGATGTGGTGGTAATAGCGGCCCTCGATGACGAGGATGTGAATCGGATTGTTCATTGGTCGTCAATCGGAAGGCGCGCGATGAGGTTCAACCCGTAGCCCTCGAGACCGACGATTTTCGGGGTGGGAGAGTTGGAAAGAAGGATCATGTTCTTAACGCCAAGATCAAGCAGAATTTGCGCGCCGATGCCATAATCGACGAGGCGCTTCTCGGCCGGTTTCCCCGCCTGGGCAGGGGCGCCGGGATCGCGGAGGCGCGACATGATGGTTCCCTCGCGAACATCGCGGATCACGACCACGACGCCGCGGCCTTCCTCCCCGATCTGCCGCATGGCCCGTTCCACAAGCGACCGCCGGTTTCCGTTGCGGCCTATGCCTATAAGGTCTTCGAGGATGTTGACGGCGTGCATGCGGACGAGCACAGGGTCGCCATTTCCGACGCCGCCCTTGATGAGGGCCAGATGCTCGGTGTTGTCGACGGCGTTGAGATAGACGCGGAGTTTGAAGGCGCCGCCGTGAGGGGACGTGATCTCCTGCTCGTGTATGGCGCGGACGTAGCTTTCGTTGCGCCTGCGGTAGGCGATAAGATCGGAGATGGCGCCGATCTTCAGGCCATGCCGCTGTGCAAAGGCCAGCAGATCGGGCATGCGCGCCATGGTGCCGTCGTCGTTCATGATCTCGCAGATGACGCCGGCAGGCAGAAGTCCGGCCAGGCGAGCGAGATCCACCGCAGCCTCGGTGTGGCCTGCGCGTACGAGCACGCCGCCATCGCGAGCGACAAGCGGGAAGACGTGGCCGGGGCTTACAATGTCGCGCCAATCCTTTTCGGGATTGATGGCGATCGCGATGGTCTTGGCCCGGTCATAGGCGGAGATGCCGGTCGAGACGCCTTCCTTTGCCTCGATCGAGACGGTGAACGCCGTCGAATGCCTCGACTGGTTCGAGCGCGCCATGCGCTCGAGATGCAGCGTGTCCGCGCGTTCGGGCGTCACCGCGAGGCAGATCAAGCCGCGTCCGAAGCGGGCCATGAAATTGATGGCGTCGGGCGTCGCCATCTGGGCCGGAATGATGAGGTCGCCCTCGTTTTCGCGCTCCTCGGCGTCCACCAGGATGAACATGCGGCCCTGGCGCGCGTCTTCGAGGATGTCGTCGATGGACGAGAGTTGCTCGTGGATCTGCGGCTTGTCGAGGACGCGCAATGGTTCGCCTTGCATTTCAATCCAACCTATTGGCCCAACAGCCTTGCGACGTAGCGGGCAATCAAGTCCACTTCCATGTTCACGTCGTCGCCCGCTTTGCGTTCACCCCATGTGGTGACATCGAGCGTTGTTGGAATGAGGTTGATCGTGAAGAGGGAGCCAGAAACCTCGTTCACAGTAAGTGAAACGCCGTCGAGCGCAACAGAGCCTTTCGCCGCAAGGTATTTCGCGAGCGCGTGCGGCGAGCGCACCTGAATAACCTTTGAAAAGCCTGACGGCTCGATGCTCACGATACGGGCGACGCCATCCACATGCCCCGAGACAAGGTGGCCTCCGAGTTCGTCGCCCGCGCGAAGCGATCTTTCGAGGTTGATGCTGCGGCCTGCGTACCAGTCGTCGAGCGTCGTCTTGCTGAGCGTCTCGTTCGAGACGTCGATCTTGAATTGCGCGCTGCTCTGCATGGGCTCCACTCCCGTTACGGAAAGGCAGCAGCCATCGCAACAGATCGAAGCGCCGAGCGCGATGGAGTCTGCTTCCCATGGGCAGGCGATGGTAAAACGTCCGTTTTCCGCGGCGAGGACGGTCCCCTTCGCCTGAACAAGTCCGGTGAACATGAGCTAGCCCTGCCAGTGCAGTGTGGAACGAAGGATAAGAATGGAGTCGGCGCCTGCTTTGCGGCGGTCCATAAGCGCAAATGAAGGTGACTCTGTTACAATGTCCAGGGCGCGATCGACAAAAGGGGGCATGCCGGCGTCCGGCTCCAGCGTCTTGTCCCCTTGCATGATGATGATCTCGTCGGCGAGACCCGCGTCTATGAACCTCCGGGCTGTCGACGGTCCGCCCTCGACGAGCAGACGCGTCACGCCTTCGGCTGCGAGGCGCATCATGGCGAGCCTGAGGTTAAGAATGCCGCCCGGCGACGCCCCGATGTCGAAAAACCGCACGCCACGCCGGCCGAACAGGGGACCGCACTTCGAGGAGTCGCCGCAGATGATCCAGATGGGCGGACGTTCGGCGTCGAAAATGCGAGCTTTGGAAGGAACATTGCACTGTGGCGCAAGAACCACCCGGACGGGCGAGCGGTCCTCCAGGCCGGGAAGACGGCAGGTCAATTCCGGATCGTCGGCTTCGATGGTCTTGCGGCCCACCAGGATGGCGTCGGCTCTGGCCCGAAGGAGGTGGGCCTGATCGCGCGCGGCCTCGCCCGTCACCCAGACGGGCTTGCCCGTTCCGCGCGGCACGCGGCCATTGGCGTCCACGGCGAGCTTGATCTGCACGAAGGGGCGGCGTTCGGTCACGCGCAGGGCGTGCCCGAGGTTGATC
>JBAVVQ010000308.1:0-1929 GCA_049697375.1 Rhodomicrobium sp. | reverse complement strand
CCGCATCAGGGCCGCAACGAGCGCCCGCATGATCGCAACCGCGACTCGCGGCCCCCGCGCCCGCGAAGCAAACAGCCTATCGCGGCAAGCGCCGCGCCCAAGCGTGCGTCTGGTGGCGTCGACCCGGATTCGCCTTTCGCGGCCCTCAGCCAGCTCAAGGAGCGGCTCGAAAAACAGCTACAGACACAGGACTAGAATTTGAACGCAGCCGAGGAGCAGCGCCTTGATAAGTGGCTGTGGCACGCGCGGTTTGTGAAATCGCGGAGCTTGGCCGCGAAGCTGATCGAGGAAGGCTGCGTCCGCGTGAATCGTCAACGCGTAATCAAAGCGGCGACCTGCGTGAGCTGCGGTGACATCTTAACCGCCACTCTTTATGGCCGGGTCCGTGTCATCGAAATCCTAGCCATCGGTCACCGCCGCGGGCCGCCCAGCGAAGCCCAGGCTCTCTACTCCGAATTAATTGCGCAAGATCCCGCTAAGGCCGAGAAGCTCGGCGGCGAATGACGCGACGCCGCTCGTTTTTACCTCTCGCCGGGCGTTTCATCCTCTTCCTCTTCGAGCTTGCCTGGAATCGCGTAGACCCCGTCGAGCCATCGGTGAAGATCGACGTCCGCACAGCGCTTCGAGCAGAAAGGGCGGTATTTCCCGGTCTGCGAGCGGATCCCGCAAATAATACAAAAGGGCGCGATGTCCACATCGGGGCCCGCGTTTTGTGACTTGTCCGTCATCTCAAATGGAGTCGACTTCTGCGCGGTTGAGCCAATTGAAGTAAACGGGAAACCCTTCGCCGGTCAAAAGTTGCACAACCTCTATTAACGGCAGGCCGACCACGTTCGAATAGGAGCCGACGATTTTCTGAACGAACGCCCCCGCAATTCCCTGAATGGCGTAGCCTCCGGCCTTTCCGCGCCACTCGCCGCAGGCGAGATAAGCATCCATCTCTTCGGGCGATAGCCGCTTGAAGCGCACACGCGTTTCAACCGTGCGCATCCTTATTGCGCCCGTGTCCGTGACGAGGCAGATCGATGTGTAGACGCGATGGGAGCGCCCGGAAAGGGTCTGCAACGCTTCGGCCGCCTCGTTGAGATATTCGGGCTTGCTGATGATCTTGCGGCTGACGGCGACGACGGTATCGGCGGAAAGCACGAAAGCGCCTGCAAGGTGGGGCTCGCGTTCCAGCCGTTGCTTCGCGACAATCGCCTTCGCACGCGCAATCCTTTGCGCGTAGGAGCGCGGCTGCTCCCCCTTTCGCGGGATTTCGTCGATGGACGCAGGCCGAAGGGCATCAGGCTCAATGCCGATCTGCTCCAGGAGCGAGAGACGCCGGGAAGAGGCGCTTGCCAGCACAAGAAGCTTCTGCGTGCTTGACCGCACGGCAGAGGAGCCACGCTCATCATCCGGCTTCGAGGGGCGGAGAGCCACCATCCTACTTGAAGCGATAAGTGATGCGTCCTTTGGTAAGATCATAGGGCGTCATCTCGACTAGAACTTTATCACCGGACAACACTCGAATACGATTCTTGCGCATCCGGCCCGCTGTATGCGCAATGATCTCATGGCCGTTGTCAAGCTTTACGCGAAATGTCGCATTCGGGAGAAGCTCCGTTATAAGACCAGGAAATTCCAGAAGTTCTTCTTTTGACATGTCTCCTGCCAATGAAATGCGCCGCTCCTGTCAAAACGCCTCAGACTGAACGTTTTGAGACTAGGGAAAGCAAACGCAGCGATGAGTGAATGCGCTGCACAATGGCCCCTCGAAGCGCCAAAATCAAGCCGATTTCGGGCGTGGCGAGACGCCGGCCGGTTGATAACGCTTTTCCGGGCGCCGGTTGAAGGCGGCCCGAAAGATGAGCCGCCTTCAATGGGTCTTCAGGCGATGAGCTGGTAGGCCGGCACCGTCAGGAAAGGCTCAAGCTCTTTGCTCAGAAC
>JBAVVQ010000307.1:0-2892 GCA_049697375.1 Rhodomicrobium sp. | reverse complement strand
CCTCAGGACCTGCAGTTGCTGGGGCGGTCCCTGGGCGGCGCCGTATTCTTCTATGCGAATTGGCACTTCTATAATCATGTCGGCTATTTCGATGGGCCTGCCACCGAGAAGCCGATGCTCCACACATGGTCTCTCGCCGTAGAAGAACAATTCTATCTTGTCTGGCCTTTGCTTTTTATAGCGCTTTACCATTTTGTAGGCAGGAAGGCTTTGCCGCATGTCATTCTTGCGCTTCTATGCCTATCTCTAGCAGCTTCGCAGTATATTCTTCAGAAGGATGCCGCCGCTGCATTTTACTTACTTCCCTATCGCGCGTGGGAATTTCTTCTCGGCGCCTATATTGCGTTCTTTTATACGCAGGCCCCGTCGAAGATGATCGCAACCTCTTTCGGCGTGCTTGGAGTTGCAGCGATCGCTTATGCGGCAGTGTTTTTCAATGCAGCGACACCGTTCCCCGGCATCCACTCTCTTATTCCGTGCGCCGGAGCCGCACTTCTAATTTTTGCCGGCCAGCGGAGCAATATAGTGAGCAGTTTCGTTCTAGGCGCAAAGCCGCTCCGTTTCATAGGCAAGATATCGTATTCGCTCTACTTAATACATTGGCCTCTTTTTTCATTGACTCGCATGACGCTCGACCGGGACACCACGCAAGTAGAAGGCCTTATCATTATTGCCGTCAGCGTCGTAGCAGCGACGCTGTCCTGGCATTTCGTAGAGTTTCCAGCGCGCAGGACAGTGATCAGTTTTCCGGCTCTTGCCGGGGTCACCGCTTCCGCGATGCTGGCCATCGGCCTTTGCGGGAGCCTGTTTAACATCACGCAGGGGCTTCCATTTCGAGTATCAGAAGGCATCGTGCAGGCAGACGCGGCAAGGGATGCTGGGCACAAAGGGGATGGTGAGTGCCGAGCAGTCAAGGCTCCGGTGTCCATTGGTTGCGCCATCGGCTCCCTTCCGCATGACGACGAATATGATTTTGTGATTTGGGGTGACTCTCACGCGCGCCATCTTGCTCTAGCTTTTTCGGAGCAGGCAGCTAAGCGTGGCCTTGCGGGGATTATTGTCTGGAATGCCGGCTGCGGCCCCTTTCTCCACGATGCCAGGCTTTCGCCAAACTGCGCCGAGGCCAACAATCAAACCGAGCGGTGGATCAAGACGCAGGAGAATTTGAAGCTGGTATTTCTGGCTGGCTATTGGGCATCCTATACAAACCGTTTTCTCAGCTTTACTGCGGACGATGAATCTTCGACAGGCCAAAGCAGAAAAGACGGTCCAACCGGGATCGGCGATACGCTGCGCTTTCTACAATCTCGCAATCTTCAGGCTGTGATCGTGGAAGACATACCCGTCTTCTCCCGCAATGTTGGTTTGTGTACGGCGAGAGCCAGAATGTTTTCGCAACCAGAAGAGCAATGCTACACGCTGGCGATGTCCGAGTACGAACGCAGCGAACGCGAAGCGTCTGAAATACTTCATCGCGTCAGCCAACGCTTCGGCACTCCCCTGCTCAATACAGCTCGGGCGTTTTGCGACCGGGATGCCTGTCGCGTCGAGCGGAACGGAGTTATTTTCTATTCCGACAGCAATCACCTCAATAGGGCCGGGGCAAAATATCTGGGCTCTGTGCTTCGTATTCCCTGGCCAGATGCTGACCTCAAAGGAGCCGGATTAGAACAAGGCGCTAGTACGCCCCGCGGGAAGTCCTGACCCACATGCTGCGGGCGTCGACAGGATTTCCCGCGGATAAGGCGTACCAGCAACCAGTTGATTCTAGTACAGCTTATCCGAGGCAAGTTCGCTTGGTCGCTCGCGGCTATTCGGGGCGAACTTGCCTCGGGCTGTACTAGGAGCAGGACTTTTTGACTGTCAGCGAAAGAGAGTCAAACGGGATTGCGTTCAGTGGCGCCTGCTTCTTTTGCTATGAGCCGCACCAGCATGTTGGCGATAGAAACAGCCGCCCTGTCAATCCAAGCGAGCGCCGGATTTAGGATTTGCAGCGCTACGAGATGCGCCGCGATGATCCCGATAGCCAGCGCGATAGAAACCAGAGGCGTAAAGTCGGGCCAGCGTATCTGCTGGATGTAGGGCGGGAGAAACGTCGCTACGAACCCGTTGATGATAAAGAGGTTCAAGCTGCTCCGTCCCGTGTAGGCGAAGATTTCGGAAGCCTTGAAGCGAGCCAGCCCGGCGCTCAGACTTATGGTTGCCACCGAGCCAAGCAGCGCCGTGAGGAAGAAGAGCGGCAGGAATCCGTAGCTGCCTCCAAACATCCTGATGCCGAATGGAGCGGTGCCGTAAAGCTGGCAGGGGCCGCTGAATGAGAAAGAACAGCCGCTGTTTAATGGCGCCAGCACGATGACGGCGGCAAAAAGCGGGATGCACAGCCAAACCGGCCATCGCACCTGCCACTGAGAGAAGAGGTAGCCAAGCGCGAAAAAGGAGAGGCCCGGCATCCATGTCCTGAACAGGAAGTAGTTCGGGGCATCGAAATAGACCACGACTGCGGTTGCCGCCATCGCGCCGAGGGCGATAGCGAGCGCGGGAATGCGCCGCAGCAGAACGTAGGCGAGAAGCTGCACGAAACAGAGCGAGGTGAGGAACCACAGCACGCCGACGGACCAGCAATAACCTTCTAGGATTGGGTCAACGATATAGACGGCGGCGTCCCATACCGAGCGCGTCGCCTCGGGCGCGTAGCCGAACGATATCGCGAAAATCGCGCCGATGATTTGCACCACCCAGGCCAGCGCCAACAGCCGCAGCGATCCGCGAAGCGCGTCGGGCCAGGTTTTCTTCGGAAGCTTGAGGTTCACCGCGCCCGAGACGAGGAAGAACAGCATCATGTGGAAGGTGTAGATGGTCTGCCACTGAACGGCTGCCGACTCCATGAGCGGG
>JBAVVQ010000306.1:0-3691 GCA_049697375.1 Rhodomicrobium sp. | reverse complement strand
TCTTAGCGGTCATCCCTCAAGCTGATGGTGTTTAGCGGAGTCTGCGCTGGCAGCTCCAAGCATCGTGAGGGATGACGATGGACTATTATGCTGGGATTGACGTGTCTTTGGAAGCTTCGAGCGTCTGCGTTGTGGACGCCTCCGGCAAGATTGTGCGGGAGGCGAAGGTTTTAAGCGATCCGGCGGCTTTGATCGCCTGGTTCAAGGGGCTCCCCTTTGGGCTGGCGCGGATCGGCCTTGAGGCGGGGCCGTTGTCGCAATGGCTGTATGCGGGTCTGAAGCAGGCAGGATTCGCCGTGGAGTTGTTGGAGACGCGGCATGTGCGCGACGCCTTCAAGGCGATGCCAATAAAGACGGACCGGAACGATGCACGCGGCATTGCGCAGCTGATGCGGCTGGGCTGGTTCAGGCCGGTGCACTGCAAATCGGCGCCGGCGCAGGAGACGCGCGCGGTTCTGACCGCACGCAAGCTTGTGCAGGGAAAGCTTTACGATATCGAGATGAGCCTCCGGGGCATTTTGCGGGGCTTCGGCCTCAAGGTGGGCCGGACCACGAAAACAGGTTTCGCCAGTCGGATTATGGAGCTTACGGAGCATCACCCGGCCTTGAAGGCGATCGCCAAGGCGCTTCTCGCCGTGCATGAGGTTCTGCTTAAGGAGCTGAACGGCTTTGAGACACAGGTGCGCAAACTGGCGCGGAGCGATAGCCGAGTTAGGCTTTTGATGACAGCTCCAGGTGTCGGGGTCATCGTGGGTCTGACCTATGTTGCGGCCATTGACGATCCGGCCCGGTTCTCGTCCTCGAAAACGGTTGGCGCGCATTTCGGCATGACACCCAAGAAATATCAGTCGGGGGAGACCGATATCACGGGGCGGATCTCCAAGACCGGAGACAAGGGCGTGCGCGCCGTGCTTTACGAAGCCGCCCATATCATCCTGACCATGCCGATCAAAGGCGGCGCCTTGAAGAGCTGGGCCGCGAAGCTCGCCAAGCGCGTAGGGATGCAGAAGGCAAAAGTTGCGCTGGCCAGAAAGCTGGCGGTGATCCTGCACCGCATGCTGGCGAATGGCGCCAGCTTCGACGCCGCCAAGGCTGCCGCGGCATGAGCGCCCCGGATTCATCAGCGACGGCTCCGTGCTCGCAGCCGTCAACACCGCTTCGCGCCGCCTATGGCGGTGGCCTCCGGCCAGTGTTGACCGCCACTGCGCGCGGCGCCTTCCAGAACTCAGACCGGGGCGGAGAAACGCCGTTCAACCGGACAAAGAAACTGTTCGCAGCCAGCTGCGGCCCGAAAGGAGAAGCACTCGACGGTTTTCGGGCAGGATAGGCACCTTCCTTCCCGAAGCGGCGTCCCTGCCGGGACGATGGATTGGGTCAGGCCGCAATGTTTGCAGGAGGGGCTTGGACTGAAGCCAGGCCACCCCGCGTCTCTAAGATTGGACCGGCCCTTTCCTCTTCGAACACCATAAGGCGGCAGCCCAGCGCTGACCCCGTACAGAAGCATGCCCCCGGCAGTGGAAACCGCGCAAAAAAGGGATTGACTTCCAGGGGCCCGTTACAGAAGCGGACTTATCATCGAGGGCAAGAACTCTGCCGTGACCGGCATGGGCTTTCCGATTGTCTGGGCATGAACAAACGAGCCATTGCCCCACAGGCGTCCTCACCACTGATTAAGGCGACGGCGTGGTGGTCGGTTTGTTCACGGAGGTTCGGCTCCTCTGACATTGATCAGAATGAGGATTGACGGCCTGACGATGTAACTAAAGTAAGGTGAACCCCTCATGACTGGGCGAGCTTTTCCTCCCACTCCAGGTTTTCGCCGGTGACGCGGCCCTTCTTGTAGGCCATGGCCAGGAGGTTCTTCCGGCCGGTCTGGAGGGCTTTAAGCCGCATGCCCATAGCAGCGAGTTCGTCCTCGATCACATCCCGTTTGACGGGCACCAGATCCCTGCCTCCGCTGGCGCGGAAGGCCGCAGCGCGTTCCGCCTTGAGCCTGTTGAGCTTGGCGCAGATGCCGTGACCGAGGCCTGCTTGAAACGACGTCGTGGCGCTGCGGCGCTTGGCGGACGGATGCGAGTCATAAAGCTCGCTTCGCTTGAATTGAGCCGTTTCGGTTTCGAACGCCTCCTCGATCTTCTCGTAGAGATAGCGGGCGCCCGCGACATCGGCGGGCAGGCCGAAAAAAATATGCCGGATATGGCCCTGAGGCGTCATTTCGTACCAAGTGCGGCAATCGCAGAAACCGGCGATCGCGCCCGCGCATTCGTCGAGGGGCGACCGGCGGCGGCGGTTGGTCTCAATGCCTTCGCCCGCGCAGCTTTGCGCCTTCATGTCGATCTCGCTGAGCGTCAAACCGTACTGGTCAAGCAGTTCAGCGACCTTGCCCGCAGCCAGCAGGGCTTCCGCCTCGGTGCATCCCTGTTCCACGGTTTTGCCGCGCAGCGCCTGAATGCGGGACAAAACCTTGTCCAGTTCCTCGCGATTGCCCTTGTTTGTCTTGGCGCTCCCGGCAAGCCTCGCGCGGCGGCACATTTCCTCGAAATGCGCGATGGCATCCGCCGGAGCTCCACCTTCCTTCAGCTTCCCGGCGAGGCTGTCCAGGGTTTCACACGACGTGCGGATTCCTGCGCTCGCCCGCCGATGGACGGTTTCAAGCTGAAGGGAAAGAATGCGGTCGTAGGCTGCAGCGAGGCGCGCCTTCCCCATTTGATGCGCGTGGTAGCTCGCGTTGTGCATCTCCAGCACGGGGTCCTCGTAAGCCTCGGACCGGATCAGTTGCAAGACATCGGCGTCCGGTTCTGGAAGCTGGCTCTCCTGAGCCCATTCCTCCGCCAGGGCGTGAAGCGGGCCGTCCGAGGCGTCGAAGGGAAACTCATCTTCGTCCTCGTCCAAGAAATCGAGGTTCACGCCGTCCAAGGGGTCGCAATGCCGGATAAAGTGTTCGTAGAGCGCCTCGGCGCAGCGGAGTGGCTTTTTCAAGCCGCGCCCTTTGTCCATGAAGGGAGCCGCCACGGCCAGCATGTCATCGTTGAGCGGCGTCACCGGTCCAACGGTCACGTGCACGTCCTGGTAAAGACAGGTGCGCCTCGCCCAGCGGCCGCCGTGCGCCATTGGCGATTCCGGATCGAAGAGCGTCAGCCTTTCGTTGCTGACAAGATCGGTGGCGGCGAGCAGCCCGCCGCCGCGGTCCCCGGTGATTTCAAGAAGGCGAAAGGACGTCTGGCGCAGGAGATTTGCCGCTTCCATCTCTGCGCCGCCGACTTTGCCGGTGCGGATGGCGCGGTCGATCGCGGTGTGCCCGCTCATGGACGGCGTAAAAAGAAGCGTGTCGATCGCATAGCCGGCAGCATCCATGGCGCGCAAAGGCATGTCGGGGGCGTCCCGCAATCCGTGAAGGAAATCCGCGGCCTTGGCCTGAATCTTCGCAGGAACCACGCACTCCATCGCCTTCTTGCCGACGGCGTGAAGATCGCCGTGCAGCTTCCGCAGTTGATCGACAAAGGGCGAATCCGTTCTGGCGGCCGTTGGCTTACCTTGTTTCACGATGTTTCAGTCCCCTGAGATGCTCTCCGCGATGAGCCTGTCCATTACCAGCCAGGGCATGCCCTGGAAACTCTCTGAGGGCGTCAGCATCAGTGGCGGCATAGTCTTGCCTGTGGATTGTCATGTCCTCAGGATCGAGGGCGGAGAA
>JBAVVQ010000305.1:0-7820 GCA_049697375.1 Rhodomicrobium sp. | reverse complement strand
GGTCTTAAGCCCCTTGGAGCCAACGGAGCGCGCGAAGGTCTGTGCGGTCGCCGCCGCGTCGCGCACGATGTTTCGGCCTTCGCGAACCACGAATGCGGCCGATCGCATGAGGTTCGCAGGCACGGCGACGATCTCGGCTGGGGTTGGAGCCCTGCCCTTTTCGAACTCGGCGGCAATCGTTTCCCCAACGTGGGCGTTGAAGGCCGCAGCCTCCTCGCGCGCAATCGAAAGCCTTAAGACAACCGGATCGCCGTCACCCTGGGCCGCGTACTCGTCCTTGAAAAGCAGCGCGAGAGCCTCCGCCCTGAAGGTTTCGTATGACTCCGGTTCCGTAAGCTCCGCTCCCAAGGCCCGAATATCCTCGATCAGAAAAATTTCCGAGGCCGCCCAAAAGTCGCGACGGATTTGCAAGATTTCGGCGAGCGGCGCGAAATCCGAAAGGCCGAAGGTCTTCTCAATTTTCTTCTTGGCTGCCTTAACGCGGTCGAAATAGGGACTTTTCGCCTCGATCGCATTAAGAAGCGCGCGGACATCGTCTTGCATCGCTTCGCGAGGATCGTTGGAATGCCATCCATACGATCCCGAAGCGCCGACGGATTCGGATGAGCGCGCCCTCAGCCCGCTGAATACGGCCGCGGCTTCGTCAGCGAGCCCGAACGCTACAGCCGTCAACTGCTTCTGCCTCGAGCCGTCACGCCGACGAAAAAGCCTGTAAAAAAGCCATAGCGAGAAGCTGACGCTGAGCCACAGCGCCACGACCACCGCAAGAGATGAAAACGCTTTCATCGGCGTCCTTTGCCCACGCGTCCCGCCGGGTCGCGCCTGCCTAATGGACCGAATGGCCTCGCCTTGAGGCATGTTGCGGCAAGATCTCGTCAGGCGCCCCGAAATGAGAGAAGTAGCGTGAGTCGATGGCTTCGACTGGCAGAATAATGAGGACATCGGTCGTGCCGAATTGCTTGTCCACAACTGCTCCATCGCCCACATAGGCGCCAAGCCGAAGATACCCCTTGATCAGAGGCGGCATCTGTTTCATCGCTTCCTTCGCGTTCACCTCCTCCTTGGGCATCATGTTCATATCGACCTTCTGCTCAGGGTGAGCAGAGGCGCGCCATTCCTCAGGAGCCAGCGAGTAATGGTGCAGGAAGCTCAGCGCCAGCGCGTGAGCCTTGGGGTCTGTGCCGGGGAAGCTCGCGCATCCGATCATCACATTCGCGCCGTGCTCGCGGACATAGGTCCAAAGGCCTTGCCACAAAAGTTCCACGGAGCGCCGGTTGCGATAGGGCTTCAGCACGCAGGAGCGGCCCAGTTCCATAAAATGATGGGTTGCGCGCTTTTTCGCGATGAGCGGCGCGATGTCGTACTCGCCCTGGGTATAGAACCCCTGGTTCCTTTCCGCGATGTCTTGCAGGAGCACGCGATAGGTGCCCACCACCTTCGCCCGCCTGGGCCAAGGCCTCTTCATCGCCCGATCGACCGTTTTATCGATCACAAGCAGATGATCGCAAAGGACGTCATACTCGTCCTCGTCGCGCTTTTTCAGCCGCGTTCGCGTGTCGGCGATAGCCGCCATCTCCTTGTAAAAAACCTCAAAGCGCAAGCGCTGCGCTTTCTTGATGTCCGCGACCGACCGGGCGAGCCGCACTTCCAGATTCCCGATTTTCCCATAAACTTTTGCTGGCTTCCTAAGCGGAAAGAGCGGAAATCGGCGGCGTCGCTGGGCCGCAAGCCGCAAAAAGGACAGAGGCCGCGACCTGAAGGAAGGCAGCTTTCCTGACCGGCCGTTGGAGGGTAAGCGCATGGAACCTCTTTCATTCGTCATGGCGCTGTGCGGCCATGGGAGCCCCGTGCTTCAGGCTCGATTTGCTAATCGGCTGAGAAAAGATATTAAGGCATTGGCATATTGCCGCAAGTTCCACGGTGAAGCATCTGCTTAAAAGAAGTCCTGCCTTGTCATAGAAAGGCGGCGCCATACATACGCTTGCTTCGACCGCCCCGCGCCGGATTTCTCCCCCTCGCGCGGCTCCAATAAAATCAGGACTGGGTAATGAAGAAAACGATCGAACGCAACCTTGAATCGGGAACCTTTGCAAGTCGCTGGCTGCTTGCGCCTTTTTATGCGGGGCTGTCGATTTCACTCTTACTCTTGTTGATAACCTTTTTACGCGAGTTTCTCGATTTCATTCCCGAAGCGCTTCATTCAAGCCCCAGCTATGTCATTGTGACCGTCCTCTCACTCGTCGATATCGTGATGGTGGCCAATCTGGTGCTCCTCATCGTTTTTGCGGGCTACGAAATCTTCATCTCCAAGATCGATACCAGCAATAGCGAGGACCGGCCGGACTGGATGGGGCTGGTTTCATTCTCGGATCTCAAAATCAAGCTGATGGGCACGATCGTCGCAATCTCCGGAATTGAGCTTCTGAAAGTATTCGTGAATATCAAGGCGCACGAGCAAAGCGAGATTTACCTGCGTATCGGTCTGCACCTCACCTTCGTCGTATCTGGCGTTTTGTTCGCCGTGATGGATCGTATTTCTGCCGGACACGAACAGATTCCGGGAGACGTTTCGGCGGGCCACGAGAGACATCGATCCGAAGGTGTCGCGGCGCAGCCGACGCCGGCTGAGTGAAAGACAGTCGCGGGGACACTTGTTCGATCCGCGAAAATATGCATTATGCCTGCTGAGGATTCTGGACCTTCACACCCATGGCGCGCGCTCATTTCATGTCTGCCGCTTTTCAAGGCCGCATCAATGCGGACCCGGCGGCGTTGCGCAGCCTTCTTCTCCTTATTCGCCCCTGAGCGCTGGCTGCCCGGTCGACGGGCGAGCGCTTGGGGGTTAAAGCCTGGGCGCTCGATGGAGGACTTGCCGGGTTTGTGATACTTTCAACAGGTCAGGCAAGGAATCTTTATGATGACCGACACTCCTTCTTCGAAGGCCGCCAGCTCGCCCGTCGCAAACCGCTCCGAAAAAGACCGCGTTTTGATTTTCGATACGACGCTGCGGGACGGCGAACAGTCTCCCGGCGCAACCATGAGGCATGAGGAGAAGCTCCAGGTCGCGCAGCTGCTCGACGAGATGGGCGTCGACATTATCGAAGCCGGTTTTCCGGCCGCGTCGAACGGCGATTTCGAGGCCGTCGCCGAGATCTCGAAGCTCATGAAGAACGCCGTGGTGGCCGGGCTGGCGCGCGCCAACCCGAAGGACATTGATCGCGCTGGCGAAGCGATCCGCCCAGCAAAGCGAGGCCGCATTCACACCTTCATTGGAACGTCGCCTCTGCATCGGCAGTATCAGCTGCAGATGAGCGCCGAGCAGGTTTACGAGGCGGTCATTTCTTCCGTGACCCGCGCGCGCTCCCACACAGACGATGTCGAATGGTCGGCGATGGACGCGACTAGGACCGAGCCCGATTTCCTGTGCCGCTGCGTCGAGGCGGCCATCAAAGCAGGCGCGACCACCATCAACATCCCGGACACCGTGGGATACACCGTGCCGGACGAATTCACCCAGATCATCACAATGCTGCGCGAACGCGTGTCGGGAGCCGACGGGATCGTGTTCTCGACACACTGCCATAACGATTTGGGCCTTGCCGTCGCCAACAGCCTGGCCGGCGTGAAGGCAGGCGCACGCCAGATCGAGTGCACCATCAATGGCCTTGGCGAGCGCGCCGGTAACGCAGCGCTGGAAGAAGTGGTGATGGCGCTGAAGACCCGTAACGACGTCATGCCTTACTGGACCGGCATCGATACGACCATGATCATGCGCGCCTCACGGCTCGTGTCGGCCGTAACCGCGTTCCCGATCCAATACAATAAAGCCATCGTTGGACAGAATGCCTTCGCGCACGAGTCCGGCATTCACCAGGATGGCGTGCTCAAGAACGCGCAGACTTATGAAATCATGACGCCGGAAAGCGTGGGCGTGCGCGCAAGCTCGCTCGTGATGGGCAAGCATTCAGGCCGCCACGCCTTCCGCGAAAAGCTGAAGGATTTGGGCTACGATCTGGGCGACAATGCCTTGGAGGATGCATTCCATCGCTTCAAGGACCTGGCTGACCGCAAGAAGCATGTGTTCGATGAGGATATCGAGACGCTGGTCGATCAGGAGATCGCGCATGCGCACGACCGGATTAAGGTTCTGTCCCTCACGGTGATCGCAGGCACGGGCGGCAACCAGAAGGCGACCATTACGCTCGAAATCGATGGAAAGCACCAGACCGCAGAGGCGCCCGGCGATGGGCCCGTCGACGCCACCTTCAACGCGATCAAGGCCATCGTTCCGCATGAGGCCCGGCTGCCTCTTTATCAGGTTCATGCCGTGACCGAAGGCACCGACGCGCAGGCCGAGGTGAGCGTGCGGCTTGAAGAGAACGGCAAGACCGTAACCGGCAGGGGCGCCGACACCGACACCATGGTTGCTTCGGCTAGGGCCTATGTTTCGGCTCTCAACAAGCTCGCAATCAAGCGCGAAAGAATCCATGCTCAGGCCGCAAATGCCGTCGCGGGTGTGTGACTAATCAGCAAAAGTTGAGGAAGTCAGAAAAAAAAACGAGGCGCATGGCCTCGTTTTACTTGTTGCCTTTACGCCGTGCCGACCGATGCTCCACGTCGCATATTGGGTGGTTTTTTATATCCAAGGGCTCGCTTCGTGGATCAGGTCGTGTCGCAAAGCTACCCACCCATCTCCTTGATCTATACGCTTATGCGCGGCGCCATTATTGGAGCCTATCGCGCGACGGGTATGAGGTGGCTTTCCTGAATTGTTTGTGGCTTCTCGCGTTGTTCTTGACGCTGGGGGCGCCCTCATTCTGATCAATTGACCGTTAACCAATCTTCAGACCCGCTGGCAAAGCCAGCCACCTGGGTAACGGGCTCCCATCACAACTAAATCGTAACTTTGACGGCGTAATTAATCATTTGCGACTTTCCTGCTCCAGGATCTAAGACCAGACTTTTTCAGTCCGCGTAACTGAAGTAACTTGGACTGATCGGTCATTAGTGGAGCACCCGGGAAAGGCTGCTCATGTCGCGTCAGGCTCCTGGTGGTGGGATGTTTTCCGTGGAAGCAATCTTCTTTCGTTTTTTTCATCCATCGCTGCGGCGATGGCGGCGATTTCTCGTCCTCGCTTGCGTCGCGGGCGCTTCCATCCCCCTTGTAGACACTGCGATAGCGCGATCCAAACATCAGGGAGCCAACGAGGATCCCTATAACCGGGCTGATCACCAGCGTACCCGGCATCGGGGCGCTTCAGAGAAGAAGCAGAAGCCGGTAGAGGAGGCGGCGCCGAGCGGCCCCATGTTTTTCATCGTATCGCTTGGGCGGCAGCACGTTTCCGTCTACTCGAACGATGGCCTCTATGCCCGCGCGCCCATCTCCACGGGAATGCCCGGCCATCCGACGCCGGTGGGAATTTTCAACATTCTCGGGAAAGAACGGCTCCATCACTCGAATATCTACAGCGGCGCGCCCATGCCTTTCATGCAGCGCATCACTTGGTCAGGCGTCGCCATGCACGAAGGAGCCTTGCCGGGCCATCCCGCGTCTCACGGCTGCATCAGGCTGCCGCACGATTTTGCAAAGCGCATGTTCGGCGTTACCCAGGGCAACGAGCGCGTGATCATCACGCGCCAGGATATCGCTCCGGCGCCGTTCTCCCATGCGAAGCTGCCAGTGCCGGCTCTCCTGCCCGAGCCGGGTCCGGACAGCATGAGCATATCGGCGCGCATCCTCCAAAACGCCCTGGCGACATCCGATGGAGCCGCGGAGAAGGTAGCGATCAAGGTCGATGGCGGAGAGGGCCAGCCCGGCGGCGCAACGCAGAAACTTTTAAACCCGCTTGAGTACGCCAAGGCCATGAAGGTATTGGCGGCCAAGAAAGCGGAGGAGGCGGCGGCCGCGGCGAGCCCCGCGCGCTCAGCCATTCAGGCCAAAGCCAAGGAAATGCAGATTGCGACCGTTGATCTGAAAAAGGCGCAAATCACGCTCAACATCGCCAAAGACCGGCTCGAAGCCGCTGACCGGCAGCTCAAAAAGGCGTCTGGTGATGCGGCTATGAATGCCGCCAATGCGGCGAAGGCCGAAGCAGAGACAAAGGTCAAGGAGGCGGAAACAAACGTTGAGGCAGGTCAGCGCGCCAAAGCCCAAAAAGACGACGAATGGGCCGCGAAGCTGAAAACCTATAGAGAGCTCGATAACATTCAGAGGTCGGCCGCGGAAGGCGTGAAGATCTGGAACCGCCGTCTTGCGCCCGTTTCGGTCTTCGTCAGCCGCAAGACTCAGCGCCTCTATGTACGCCAGAACTATCTCAAGGTCTTCGACGTGCCGGTGACGATCCGCGATCCCGAGAAACCGCTAGGCACGCATCTTTATATGGCCATGCCGCCGGCAAAGGGCGGCGCGGCGGACGCTCCGAAGCTTCGCTGGCTCGTGATGACATTGCCCGAGGCGAGCGCAGATACGGACCGCTCGCGGAAGCGCCACAGCCGTTATTATGACGATGACGACGACAGCCCCCGCGTTCCCGCGCCGGCGACATCGGCTTCCACGGCGCTCGACCGCATCGAGTTTCCGGTAGAGGTCGCAGGAAAGATATCCGAAATGCTTTGGGCGGGCGGCTCTCTTATCGTGTCGGACAGCGGCATCAGCCGCGAAACCGACGATTACAGCGATTTCATCATCCTGACCCGGTAGGCGACCGGACCTTTTGGATGGGCCGCGGCGACAAAACCGCGGCCTTTTTGTTACTCTAGTACAGCCGGAGGCGACGATGACCGAACCCCCTCGAAGGCAAACGCAAACCGCGAGTTCCTCTCCGCCAAGCCAGGACGGCCGAACGGCCATTGTAACGGGCGCGACAGGCGGGATCGGGCTTTGGACCGCCATCGGTCTCGCCAGGGCGGGCGCTCATGTCATCATGGTTTGCCGCGATCCCCACCGCGGGGAGGATGCGCGCGCGATGGTGACGAAAATGCGAGGCAAGAAACCGGATGTGGTCGTCGCCGATTTCGCAAGCCTCAGGGCGGTACGCGACGCGGCCGCTAAAATTCTCGACCGCTATCCGCAGATTCATATCCTCATCAACAATGCGGGGCTTTTCTCGCCAGGCCGGGATCTCACGGCGGATGGCTACGAGATGACCATCGCAGTCAATCACCTGGCGCCATTTCTGCTCACAAACACGATCTTGCCCGCCTTGGAACGCGCAGGCGAATACGGCCGGAAAGCGCGGATCGTGAATGTGGCGTCGGAAGCGGCGAGGCGCGCCTCGATCGATCTCGGCGATCTCATGCTTTCTCGGCGCTACCAGATGATGCCTGCCTACTCGCAGTCGAAGCTCGCGAACATTCTCTTCACAAAGGAACTAGCCCGCCGCCTGCCTCCCCGACACATTACGGCGAACTGCGTCCATCCTGGCCTTGTCGGGACCGGAATCGGAAACAAGGGCGGCGTCTTCGGCTTTGGCTGGTCTGTGATGAAGCCGATTATGATGTCGCCCGAGCGAGGCGCGGAAAACTCGCTTTTTGTGGCGACCTCGCCGGCAATTGAAGACGTCAGCGGCGCCTATTTCGTTAAGAAAAGGCAGGCCACGACCAATCCCATCGCTGACGACCCGGTTATTGCCAACCGCCTTTGGGCAGAAAGCCAGAAGCTCGTGGATGCAGCCTTGAGCAGGGCGCACATCGCGGCCTGAACCATGCCAAAAGCGCCCTCGCAGAAATTATGCGGCCTACGGAACTATTCTCCATAAGCCGCGTTTGTGCTTAAGCGGTGCTTTGCCGCCAAAACAAAATGGAAACGCCATAGCCTCTGA
>JBAVVQ010000304.1:0-1849 GCA_049697375.1 Rhodomicrobium sp. | reverse complement strand
AAACATGGATATCATTTTTCCCCGAGCGGATCGTCACCTCTGGCCCCTCGGGGCCGCCATGCACCACCGCGTTTTGGAGGAGGTTTCGAAACAGGCGTTTCAGAAGGCGCGGGTTGCCCTCGACCATGGCCGTGCCCCCATGATCCACGACGGTCACCTCGGCGCCATAGGCCGCGCATTCCTCGGCTAAAAGGCCTGCGAGATCGATCGGCTCCTTGATGAGCTCAGCCGCTTGAAGCCGGGACGCGAGCAAAATCTCCTCCACGAGCGTATCAAGCTCGCCGATGTTGCGAGCCACCTCGCTTTGGGCAGCGTCATCGGATGGATTTCCCTTTAGCCGCTCGATGGCCATGCGGAGCCGCGACAGAGGCGAGCGGAGCTCATGGCTGGCATGGGCGAGAAGATGCTTATGGGCATTCAGGAGGCTTTCAATGCGGTCAGCCGAGGCGTTGAACGTCGCGGCAAGCTGCGCGATCTCGTCTTTGCCCTTTACGGGAACGCGCGCGCCGAGATCGCCTTCGCCAAATTTCGCGACCCCGGCCTCCAGCTGTTCGAGGCGGCGCGTGAGCTGGCGTATCAGGGGATAGAAGCCGATGGCGATGGCGAGCGCCAGCCCAAACAGGGCCGCTGGAAAACGCAAGCCGTGAACAAGGTCAAAGCGCCGTTCCTGCGGGACGGCGACCAGTCTGCGGCCGTCTTTCAAGGTGATACCAAAGACGCCTCCCGGCGCATGCCATATCCGGCCACGATGCTCGTGGGTCAGGATCGCTGGGGTGATGTCGTGTGTGCCGCCTGCTTTGGCGATCATTTCCCCGGCAGGCGACAGCAAGGCAAGGTCAAAGCCGCTTCGCTCGCTCCAGAAGGCGAGTTCGGAGGCAAGCGAACCGCGATCGCGGTCGGGCGGCAGGAGGCGCTCGGCTATGTCGGTGGTCGCCTCCGGCCAGGATCGGGCGGGACGGTCGTCGAACAGGCGGAGCAGTCCGGCCGTCATCCCCGCCAGCACGGCGAAAACGGCGAGGCTCCCAAAGAGCGCGAGGTAAATCCGAAGATAAAACCGTCTCATCAGCTTTGCGCCTTTGCGAACACGTAACCGGCGCCGCGCACGGTCAAGATTCGGCGCGGTCTTTTCGGGTCGACTTCGAGGACGGCGCGCAGGCGTGCGATATGAACGTCGATCGAGCGGTCGAACGCGGGGTCGTACTCCTCGCTGCCGCGGACGAGTTCTGCGAGCATTTCGCGAGACAAAACGCGGCCGGCGCGTTCCGCCATGGCGTTGAGAAGATCGAACTGATAGCTCGTGAGCGGCTTCTCTTCATCGCCGATCCGCACGATGCGGCTGCTCCGGTCGATTTCGAGACGCCCAAAACGGAGGATATCGGAAGACGTTATGGCCCCGCGCCGAAGCACCACCCGGATACGCGCCAAAAGCTCGCGCGGCTCAAAAGGTTTCGCGACATAGTCCTCAGCGCCGATCTCGAGCCCGACAACCTTGTCCATCGGATCGCCGCGCGCCGTGAGCATGATGACCGGCGTTGCCCGAGAGGCGGACAGCTCCCGAAAGAGGGTGAGGCCATCCGTGTCAGGCAGCATGAGATCGAGAAGGATCAGATCGAAGCTTTGCCGCTTGATCGCGGCGAGCGCCGCAGCGCCCGTGGCGGCATGCGACACCTCGAACTGATGGTCGCGCAAATAATCCGCGACCATGGAGGCGAGCCGGATGTCGTCGTCGATGAGAAGAATGCCGGGCACGGGCGCCCCATACATTGGGTTCAGACCATCCATGCCCAGCAATGCGCCGAAAATCTAGCTCGAAAACCGGCGTAGCCACGGTTCGGTCAGCTCCCGGCGC
>JBAVVQ010000303.1:0-10381 GCA_049697375.1 Rhodomicrobium sp. | reverse complement strand
GTAGGGGCAGCCATCGTTTGTCCATTCGAGCACGACGCTTTTCCCGCGATAATCGCTCAACCTGACGGATTTTCCATTCGAATCCACGGCCGAAAAATCGGGGGCCGGCTTCCCAACTTCCGGGCCGGCGTAAGCGGCTGCTGTCATGAGAAATCCTGCAATGAGTGTTGCTGCTGACTTCAACAAGGACATCATGCTCCTTTGCTTGGTGTGGGGCTCGCGATCACGGGCTGCGTCTTGATCTCATCGAGGACGAGGCCGGCCGTCAAAATCTGCGGGAGCACGCGGGGTTCCCCGCCCCTTCCCGGATAGAAGAGATAGAGAGGCACGCCGGCCCGCCCGAACTGCGTAAGAAGTTCACTTATTTCGGCGTTGGCTCGCGTCCAATCGCCCTTGAGGTAGGTGATGCCTCCGGATCGAAACGCCTGTGTCACGGCGGTCGTCTTCAGCGCGACTCGTTCGTTGACCTTGCAGGTTATGCACCATGCCGCCGTCAGATTGACGAACACAGGCCGGCCCTCAGCCCTAAGCTCGTCGAGCCTCGCCTTTGTGAAAGGCTCTTCTGCCAGAGCGGAGCTTTCTGCCCTCGCCGCCGCGTTAACCGTCTCGGCGGTTTCCGCCATTGGCACGGTCACGGCGAGGGTGGCCACCGCAAGCGCCGGCGCAATTAATTTCACGGCCAAAGGGGAAAATGCGGTCTTGTGCGCGAGCCAGGCTGCAAACCCGATTCCCACAACAGCCAGCGCGGCCGCCATCACGCCATCGCTTCCGGTCTGAATACTGAGGACCCACACAAGCCACGCCGCAGTCGCGTAAAGAGGAAAGGCGAGCACCTGCTTCAGCGTGACCATCCAAACGCCCGGCTTCGGCAGAATGTGTTGCAGGGCCGGGCTGATACTCAAAATGACAACAGGGGTCGCGAAACCGAGGCCAAGACCGAGCATGACCGCCAGTAGGATATAGAACGGCTGGGTCATGGCGTAGCCGATGGCTGCGCCCATGAACGGGGCGGTACAGGGCGTCGCTGCGATTGCGGCGAGCATCCCGGTGAAGAAATAGCCGGCGTTTCCGGGTCTGCGGGAGAGGCTGTCGCCAATCGACATCAGCCCGCCGCCGAACGACACGACGCCGGACAGACTGAGGCCCATCACGAAGAACAGGACGGCGAGCGCCAACACAAAAGCGGGCGACTGAAATTGAAAGCCCCAGCCCAAAGCCGCCGCACTCTCCCGGAAGGTGACGATGAAGGCTGCAATGGCTCCGAAGCTCGCAAGCACGCCGCCAAGATAGGCGATGCCCTGCTGCCAATGACCGTGCTCAGCCTTCTTTGCAAAGGCGAGCGCCTTCAGCGCGAGAACCGGGAAGACGCACGGCATCAGGTTGAGAATGGCCCCGCCAAGGAAGGCAAAAAGGACGGCGAGGCCTACCCCCGAAATACCTCCCGACGCTGCCGCCGACTGTATAGCGCCGCTTCCCGCGCCGGAACTGCCGGCAGGATCGAAAAGGCCGCCAGCAGCTGCCGAATCCGGGCCTCGTGAAGCGGAAACCGTGTAGCCAGTCCGTTCGCCTTCACCGCTACCTCTGGTTAGAACGAGCAAGCCTTCGAGCTTTTCGGGTGTCTCTTTTGTATCGCCCTGCTTAAAGTCGAGCGTGAGCTGGCCGCCGGTAATCTTCATGGGCTGAGGCGCGGGGTTGGAAATGGAGCCCCATGCGAAAGGGAAGAAGCGGGCGCTCTTGACGCCATGAAGAAGCTTCTCGTCTGTTGAAACCTTCAGCCGCAGCGACTCCTTGGCCCGGTTTGCCGAGTACGACGCCATGCCGGGCAACGGGGCCGGCAGAGCAGCGCGGGCTTTTTCGATCTGACCTGCAAAAGCAGAAGGAGACGCGGCGCCGGCGCTCGTCACGGGGAGGGTCAATTCGACATGCTTCTCTTCCGGAATGCAAATTTCCCTGCACACGAGATAAGAGACTTTTGCGCCAAGGATTACGCTATCGCCTTCGAACTTTTCTGGAACCTTAATTTCGGTCAGAAGCACGACCTCGTCGTCATAGCCGTACTCGGCGAGAGGGCCTAGCCGAATGACATGCGGAATCGGCCAAAGGATCGGACCCACCGAGAGACCTTGCGGTAAGTTCCAGTCGATGGCGGTCGGCTCGCCGGAGTCGCCCGGATTGATCCAATAGGTGTGCCAGCCCGGATCGATCTTTTCCTGCACCGCGACCATTATCGTCTTGCCGGGCTCGAGGGCGGACTTCTCCGCAAGCAGGTTGACCTCCACGTGATGACGCGGTCCGGTCTCAGCGGCCATCGCACTTCCCCAACCCGAGGCGGCCAGAACAAACGCCAATACGGATGCAAGCTGCCAATTTCCCATTCGAACCTGCTCTCCCGTGCCGTTTTCGTCTGTTGAAATAGGCCTTCCTGACAGCGAAGATCAAGGGCCAGTCATCGAGTGATCAGTGCGTGAAGGGCTCAAAACCTCAGGAATTTCTGGCATCCCCTTCTTCTGCACGCGCATTTTTCGAACTCAAAACGGCGCGACTGCGGCGTTTTTTTGCAAATGCGAAAAGCGCCTCAAAACCGCCCCAAAAAACTCCAAACGGTCAAGATCTAAGCGGGGCAAGATTATTTTTGTATCCAGACTTGGGCCGGCCTTGTGCTTCCGGCAGCTGGAGACATTTTGCCTTATGCGAATGCGGTGCAACGGCACAGTTATCGGGAGTGGGGGATGGACCGCCGCACATGGCTGAAACTCGCGGCATCGACAGCCGGCTTGGCGGCTTTCCCGCTGCGTGTTAACGCGCAAATCAATCTGTCTGAGGCAAGCACTACTGATTCGCAGCCTTTCTCGGAGGAACTGCTCGACGCCTTTGCGCGGCGCCGTGCCGACGAACCATACAAGGGGCCTGAAAGGCGCGTCGACGAAGCGTTGGCGTCCATTACCTATGAGCAATATGCACGCGCCATCGTCTACAAGGGCGATCAGGCCATCTGGCGGAAGGACGATGGGCCGTTCTGGCTGGAGCCCTACCACACCGCGGGAGCGCTTTTTGCATTTCCGGTCGAGCTTTATACGGTCGAAGCGGGCAGGGCGACCAGGATCCCGTACTCTGCGGATGCTTTCGAATTCAACCCGCCCGCGAAGCAGCCCGCCACGCCCGCTCAGTCTGATTTCGCCGGATTTCGCGCCCTCGCCCAGATCGACAACCCTGGCGTTTTCAGGGATTTCTTGAGTTTTCTCGGGGCCTCGAACTTCAGGGCCATCGCGACGGGGCAGGTTTTCGGGGTCAGCGCCCGAGCCCTTGCCATCAACACGGGTCAGACAGGCGGCGAAGATTTTCCGCTCTTCCGAAGCTTTTGGATCGAGAGGCCGAAGCCCATCGACCCGTCGCTTATCGTGCATGCGCTGGTCGACAGCCAGAGCGCGGTTGGCCGTTACAAATTCACGGTGACGCCCGGCTTCGACACCATCATTGAGACCGAGACTGTCATCTATCCGCGCCGACGCATCCCGTATGCCGGGATTGCGCCAATCGCGAGCCGATTCTACTTTGGACCGGGGGTCGTGCCCAAACGCCGCGACTACCGGCCGCGCGTCCACGATTCCGAAGCGCTCTGCATTGTCAATGGCGCAGGAGAACAGATTTGGCGACCGCTCCTCAACCCTGAACGGCTGCAATTCTCCGTCTTCGTAGACAAGGGACCGAAAGGGTTTGGTCTGATCCAGAAAGAACGGTCATTTGCCAGCTTTCAGGATATCGACCAGCAATTCGAAAGGCGGCCCTCTCTGTGGATCGAGCCGCTTGGAGACTGGGGCGAAGGCTCAATCGACCTGATCGAACTGCCCGCTCCCGAAGAAATCAACGAGAACATTGTCTGCTTCTGGCGTCCCAAGGATGGCCTCGGCCCGGGCATCGGCCACCGCTATCGCTATCGCATGCACTGGTGCTGGCACCCTCCCATCGAGAGCAAGAAGGCGGCCGTGCAGCAGACGCGCGTCGGCGAAACGAGGGCCGGGGAGATCGCTTTCGTGGTTGATTTTGCGAATACGGACCTTTGCGAGGGATGCAACGCCCAAGTCGTCAAGCCGAATGTCACAGCTTCGGCCGGTGAGGTGCGCAATCCCAGGCTGGGCGCCGGGCCAAGCGCAGCGACCCAGCGGCTCCGATTCGAATATGCGCCGTCGGGTGGTGATCCCGCCGATTTGCGCGCTCAACTTGTCGTCGACGGAAAGCCTGTTTCGGAAACATGGATTTTTCGATGGGCGCGATAATCGGTCGCACCTAGGGCTGACCGCCCAGTCTCTGGCGCCGAGCTGAAGCTCATTCATATCTCGTCATTCTGGAAAACCTCTGGGGCTTTCAACTCACATGGATCGGCGGGACGTCCTCAAACTCAGCGCGGGCTTCGCCGCGGCTCTGTTTTTGGCGCGGGACGCTGTGTCCATTGGCGCCGCTGAGTCTCTCGGCAGCCTGCCAATGGGCGAGAGCACGCCGTTCTCCGAGGACGTCGTAATCGAACGCGCGCGCCAGCTTTCGCAAGCCCCCTATGCGCCACCGCAAGATACCATCCCAGCCTCATACAAAGACCTTAATTACGACCAGTATCGTGCAATCCGCTTCAAGAAAGATTTGGCGCTGTGGAGAAACGATAATCTAAGCTTCACGGCCGAATTCTTCAGTGCGGGATATATCTACTTAACCCCTGTCCAAATTTTCGTCGTAGATGCGGGTAATGCTGCGGAACTCAAATACCACCCCGACCTCTTCACATACGGTCCCGAAGTGAACAGGCCGCCGGATAGCACAAATCCAGGCTTTTCAGGTTTCCGCCTGCACACGCTCATAAACAGGCCAGATATCATGGACGAGTTTGTGGTTTTTCAGGGAGCAAGTTACTTCCGGTCGAAGGCGCCGGGCCAGGACTACGGCATGTCCGCGCGCGGACTCGCGATCAACACGGCGCAGCCGCCCGCAGATGAGTTCCCTATTTTTCGGACTTTCTGGCTCGTCAAACCAGCGCCGGGCGCATCGACTGTCACGGTTTTTGCGTTGCTGGACAGCGTAAGCGTCTCGGGCGCGTATAAATTTGTCATCTCCGCAGGGCAAAACACTGTCATGGATGTGGACTGCACGCTTTTCCCGCGCAGGACGATAAATTATGCAGGCATTGCCCCTCTGACGAGCATGTTCTACTTCTCGCCGGGCGACGACTACCGCGCCGACGACGTCCGGGAGCGCGTGCACGACTCCGATGGGCTTTCGATCTGGAACGGCAAGAACGAACACATTTGGCGCCCGCTGATAAACCCGAGCAAAAACCAGTTTTCCGCTTTTGCCGATAACGGCCTCAAGGGGTTCGGTCTTCTCCAACGCGAGCGCCGGGCCGATCGCTACCAGGACTTTGACGCCAAATATGACCTTCGCCCAAGCGTCTGGGTAGAACCGAGAGAGGCCTGGGGCGAAGGGTCTGTGGACCTGATTGAACTTCCAACGAAGACTGAGTATTTTGATAATATCGTTGCGTTCTGGCGCCCGAAGGAACCTCTTCAGGGTGGCGCGACATATACGTATCGCTACCGCCTTACCTGGTGCGCTGAACCGCCGATTCGATTCAATTTCGCGCGCGTCATCCGGACCTTGGTCGGCGCTTCGCCTCAGCATAAGGGGATGCGGCAGTTTTTTGTCGATTTCGCCGGCACCGACGAGTTCAAACTTTGCGATGATGTTGACGATTTTTGCGGCGCGACGAACGGAAATGTGGAACTAACAGCGAGCGCGGGGACTATCGTGAACGTGGCTATCCGACGGAACCGGATTTCAGGCGGCCATCGGGTCAGTTTCGAGTATGAGCCTGCGGCTGGCGTCTTGGAAGCCGACCTACGCTGTAGCTTGCTTGCAGAGGGCAAGCTAGTTTCCGAAATTTGGGTTTATCGTTGGACGGCTTGAGGGCAAGGATGCACGATACTTTTCCGCTTTCCGAGACCCCTCCTATCCCGGCTTCCAGGGTGCAATCGGTTTTTGCGCCGCAGAGTCTCGACCGTTTCGACCGTTCCACCCGCCGCAAGGCCAAGCCCGACAGGGAAGCCTTCTGGCGCAGAGCGTTCGTCTTCGGAGGCTCCTTCGTCATCACGGCATACCTTATTCGTGAACTCTACCTCGTTCTCAGCGTGGGAAGCTTTGCGGCGCTCGAAATCGCTTTGATGGTGCTTTTCACGATCAACATTTTCTGGCTCTCGCTTTCCTTTATGACGGCGCTCGCCGGATTTGGGGTTATCGCGTCCGGCATGCGACGATCGCTCGTCGATCCGAAGGATTACGATTCGCGAACTGCGCTCACGGGCAAAACCGCGCTCCTCGTCTGTACCTATAATGAGGACCCTGCCCGTATCTTTGGCATGGCCGTGGTCACAATGGGATCGATCGCCAAACTCGGCCAGCAGGGCAGTTTCGACCTTTTCATTTTGAGCGACACGACCGACCCCGACATCTGGGTTCAGGAAGAGGCCGCTTTCCAAGCCGTTCGGGAACGCGAACCTGTGGGCTCGCGCATATTCTACCGGCGCCGGTCGGCCAACACGGGCAAGAAGGCGGGTAATATCGGGGATTGGTGCCGCAAATGGGGGGCCAATTACGAATATATGCTCGTACTCGATGCCGACAGCCTCATGACGGGCGAGGCCGTCGCCAAGCTCGCGGCCATCATCGAGAAGAACCCGGATTTCGGTCTCGTCCAGACGGTGCCGCTTTCGATCGGACGGAACACGCTCTTCGCCAGGCTCCAGCAATTTGCAGGCCGGCTTTACGGGCCGATGCTTGCCACCGGGCTTGCCTTTTGGCACAGGGGCGTCAGCAATTTCTGGGGCCACAACGCAATCATTCGCACCCGCGCCTTTATCGAGAGCGCGGGTCTTCCCATGCTGCCGGGCAAGCCGCCATTCGGTGGACAGATTCTCAGCCACGACTTTGTCGAGGCCGCTCTTCTGAACCGCGCGGGCTGGCGCGTTGTCATGATCCCGGATTTGCCCGGCTCTTATGAGGAAATCCCGCCAAGCCTGATCGACTTCGCCATCCGGGACCGCCGGTGGGCGCAAGGCAATCTGCAGCACTCTCGGGTGCTTTTTGCCCATGGCCTTCACTGGTGCAGCAGGGTGCACATGGCCATGGGGATCATGGCTTATGTCTCGGCCCTTGTGTGGTTCCTGTTCCTTGTCATAGCGCTGTCGCTGACGCTTCAATCCATCTACACGCTGCCGCAGTACTTCCCCGACGGCTTTTCGTTGTTTCCGAAATGGCCGATGCAGGACAGCGCGCGGTCCTTGGAACTCTTGATCCTGACGCTTGGCGTTCTGCTCATGCCCAAGCTCTTCGCTTACGTGCTGGCGATCATGGACGGCAAGACACGGCGCGGCTTCGGAGGCGCCTTCATTTTGTTCGGTGGCGTGCTCGTTGAAACGGTTCTGTCCTCGTTGTTCGCTCACATCATGATGCTGTTGCAGTCCTCGGCGGTGATCGACATCTTTCGCGGGCGCGATAGCGGGTGGAAGCCCCAACGACGCGGCGACGGGTCTCTGCCGATTTGGGAAATCATGCAGTTTCACTCCGTGCACATGACGCTCGGGATCGGCCTCGCGGCGCTGACATTCTATTCGTCAACCATTCTCTTTCTTTGGATGTTGCCGGCGTCTCTCGGCCTTGTGCTTTCAGGCCCGCTTTCGGCCTGGTCGGCAAAGAGGTCGGCGGGAGAGGCATTCCGCCGTATGGGGCTTCTCCAAATAGAGGAGGAGAAGGCGCCGCCGCCGATCGCAAAAGAGGCTGCGGAAGCCCAGGACAAGCTGGAAAAGGCCGCGCTTGAACACGAAGCCATCACCCAGCTTGCGCGTAATCCAAAGCTTCGCCGGCTGCATCGCGAACTGATTCAAATGCAGCCCATCACGCTTGAATCGCGGATTTCGCCCAATCTTGCCATCGGACGTGCAAAATTGGAGGTCTCCGCAAATTTGACGGATTTGCTTAATCTATTGAAGCCGGGCGAAAAGGCGGCACTGCTTTCCGACCCGGAAAGCCTTGCGCGCCTGGAAGCTTTTATCCCCGCCGAAATTCCGCCAGAAACGGCGCACCAATCATCGGCTTAGGCTTTGGAGCAGACTTCCTAGCTCCAACAAACAAGGGAAACGACATGTCACCCATGAAGGTCATGCCGCTTCTTCTGACAGGTATAACTCCCTTCGTTATGGTGTCAGGGGCAGCGCGCGCCGCCGAACCGCAAATCATCCTCGCTCAGGCGCAGACGCCGCAGCAACTGGAAGAAGACAAGAAAAAAAAGCTGCAGCAGCAACAACAGCAGCACGGGCAGGGCCAACCGCAACAGCAGCAGCAACCGCAGCCTCGAAATGTCCAGGGCGCGCAGCCTCCGCAGCAACAGAACGCGCAGGAGCAACAGCAAAAGGTCCTAGAGCAGCGTCAGCAACAACAAAAGGCGCTGGAGCAACAGCACCTTCAACAGCAAAAGCAAGCTCAGGAGCAGCAACAAAAGGCGCTAGATCAGCGTCAGCAGCAGCAAAAAGCGCTGGAGCAACAGAACCTGCAGCAGCAAAAGCAAGCCCAGGAGCAGCAACAAAAGGCGCTAGATCAGCGTCAGCAGCAACAAAAAGCGCTAGAGCAACAGCATCTGCAGCAGCAGAAGCAGGCCCAGGAGCAACAACAAAAGGCGCTAGATCAGCGTCAGCAGCAGCAAAAAGCGCTGGAGCAACAGCAGCATCTTCATCAGCAGGCCCAGGAAAAGGCTATCGATCAGCAAAAGGCGGCAGCGGCTCAGCATCAACAGGAGCTTCTGAAACAGCAGGAAGCTCAACGCAAGGCTATGGAAGACGCTCGCATCCGAAACGATCAAGCGAAGATGCACCAGCTTCAGGACCAGCAGCGCCACACAGAGCAGGAGGTCCAGCTTGAGCGGCAGCGGGCCGCGATGCAGCAGCAACAGGCCCTACAACAGCGTGGCATCTTGCGCCGTGAACTTTCTGTCGAGGAGCAAAAAGCCAAAGCGGAGCGTGAGGCCCATCGGGTGGATCGCGAAAGGCTGATTGAGCAGCAACGGCGGATGGGGGAAGCCGAGCGCAGCCAGGCCGCGATCAATGAGCGCCTGAGGCTGCAAAACGAGCGCCTTCGCGTGATCGCTTCGCAGCGCCGGGAGATCGTGGATGCGGGCGGCCATAAGTACATCCAGGAACCCGGCAACCGGACAATCTTTTCGGTGAACAATCAGACTTTCATCCGGCACGACGAGTCTGTGAACTTCCGTTTATACGGCGGAAACGCCCAGACACAGCGCGGACCGAACGGCAACATGATCTCGAACATCTACCGCCCGGACGGCGGCCGCATCGAGGTCGAGGTCGACTCGTACGGCCGGCCAATGCGCCGCGTCCGCTATATGCCTGATGGCCGCCGGTTTGTTCTCTTCGAAAATAGAGCCATCGCAGCCGGGATAGGGCTTGCCGCCCTTGGCGCCTTCGTTGTTTCACTGCCGCCCGCTCACGTGGAAATCCCGCGTGGCCAGTACATCGTCGACGCCAGCGCCGCTTCCGAGGACGACATCTATGGAGCGCTGCAGGCGCCTCCCGTGGAACCCCTCGATCGCACCTACTCGCTCGACGAAGTTCTAGCGAGTGTGAGCCTTCGCGAGCGCATGCGGTGCATCAGCATCGACACCATCAACTTCGAGTTCGGATCGGCGGAAATTGGCGCCGAGCAAGCCGTCATGCTTGAGTCCGTCGCGGCCGCAATTCGCGACGCGTCGAACGCCAATCCCGGCGAAGTCTTCCTTATCGAAGGTCATACCGACGCCGTGGGTTCGGACCAAGACAATCTAAGTCTCTCCGACCGCCGCGCCCAGACGGTTGCGGATGTTTTGTCGCAGCAGTTCAGCGTGCCGCGTGAGAACCTTGTGACCCAAGGATACGGCGAGCAGTTTCTGCTTATCTCGACCGATGGGCCGGAACGCCGAAACCGGCGTGTGGTTGTCAGACGTATCTCGCCGCTTCTCCAAGGGGACCAAAGCCGCTACACCAGCGGATATGGCGCTCCAGACACTCCAGAAGGAGAGGCCCGGCAGTAACGGGTTAAATAAAAGGAAGCGGACAGAACGTCCGCTTCTTTGCCGAGGGGGCCATGGATATCCTGACTCTGCTTTGGACCGCTCTTAGTTTCGTCCTTAGCATTCTTTGGTCACTTGTCTGGTTCGTGCTGCGCGACCTGATTTCCACCCTCCTTTGGATCCTCATTGTTGCCTGGCTTCTTCTGAGCGTTCGCTATCGCAGCTTCGTCGGCGGCTCGGTGGCCATCCTGCGCTACGCTCGCTATGGGCTGAACATCTTCTGGC